>JALZIQ010000114.1 GCA_030860205.1 Actinomycetota bacterium
GTCGACTACTTCCGGCGGGTCAGCTGTATCGTCGCCGTGGGAGCAGTGCGGTTATGAGCATTGTCTCGCGCTCGGACGAAGTACCTGTAGCGCTTGGTGAAGTAAGTGTCGTTATCGTTGTAGGTGCTGCTTCCCGCCGTCCCGATCAAGCGCGGTGGGCCGGTCTTCTTCACCCGATAGACCTCGTACCGCCCGATGCCGCTTCCGCCGGTATCGGTCGAGCCAGCCCAGGAGAGCTGGATGCCGGACCTAACGTTCCGGGCGCGAAGACGGTTCGGGACGCTGGGTGCCACTCGGTCGGGTCCCAGAGCCGCCCACCGAAAGCGGTGGTCGGAGTAGAAGCGCGCCGGGTCACGCGTCTTGTTGTTGTAGGAGCTGTCCACCCCTGCGCCATAGACGCCGGCGCGGGCGAAGATGTAGTCCACCGCCGTGCTCATGGGGCCCCGTACGGCGTAGACGGCGTCACGATACCTGCGAGGCGACCCCGTGAGCCAGCTCCAGTAGGGGGCAGGATTGTTCGGCGAGGTCAAGCGGCTCGTGTTGAAGTCCCCGCCGATGACGTTGTAGCGGCCGGAATCGATATCGGGACGCTTTGATGCGAGCTTGTTTGCGATCCTTCGGGTCGTCTTGTTGACGCTGGACTCCTGGATATGGATGCTCGTCATCGCAAAGGTCATCGTGGTGCCCTTTCGACGAGCGAAGCCGTAGGCATGGCCCTTGTACATGGGCCGAGACGCGCTCGAGTCCTTAAGCTCCTTGAGCCACCCTCCGTCACCCACCTTTGTCATGGTGCTCCTATTGAGCACAATGGCGCTGTCACGAACGGTGATCCGTCTCGGGGTGCCGGTGTAAGGATCCCGGGCTCCTCCGAACGCAACCGTGTATCTCTTTCCGGTCCTGTTGGTGAGAATCTGGGCGACGGCGGCGGCGCTCTTGCGCCGGACTTCTTGGAGCAGCAGAACATCGGGATCGTAGGGCACCCGGGCCAGCACGCGACTCACGAAGATCGGCAGCTCCCGCATATTCTTCAGGTCGCGATCGTTGAAGCCTTCCTTGAGGTTGGCGGTGATGAAGACGGTCTTTCGCAGCGGCGAACGCGGTCCCGCGCCGGCCACCCCGACGGGCAGCAACGCCGTGGCGCAAATTGCCGATGCCAGCACAACCGACCATGCCCTCCGTGCCCGGCCTCGTAGATGGACCGCCCCCGGGCCCACTTGATGCGGGGCCGATGCGTGGACGCCCGCTGGGAGGGTGCGAGGGTTCGGGTCCGGCATCTGCAGCTCCTCGCGTCGGAAGCTGGGCGGCCTCTTGCGAGGTCCCTGGCTTTGCGCCCCCACCTCGCGGTGGGTTTGCCTTTGTCGGTCGAGGTCGGTATTGACCCCTCTGTGGGATGTTGTCGACTAGCCGCTTCTTTTCCTTTAATTGCCAGACAGTCAGTGCCAAGGGCGCGATCGGACTGGTCAGGCGGGCCGGGAGGTGAACCGGGGGGACGTGACGAGGGGGACGTGACGAGGGTGAGGGGGTGACGAGGGGAGCCCGACCTGATCCTGGACACACAACAGAGGCTTGCGTTGAACCGGTCGTTAGCTCCCTGCGAGATGTCCTCGAGTGTGCAATCGGCTCACATCTGCGGGCGGCGGGGAGAACCGAATGTTGCAAGCCCCCGAGCCTTGGTCCCGTACCGGGACTACATCAACCTTGGTTCATCCCGCTCAGACCGGGGATCGCACTCCGACCTCGTCGAGGTGATCCAGCAGGGCGGCGGGGTCGGCGTAGACGCGGTAGGCGCCGGCCTGGAGAAGCTCCTGCTCTCCGTAGCCCCCCGACAGCATCCCCACTCCGAGAGCGCGGGCCCGGCGGGCGGCGAGGAGGTCCCACACGCTGTCGCCTACGACTATCGCCTCGGTGATGTCGGTCCCCAGGCGCTCGGCCGCGGCCAGGAAGAGGTCGGGGTCGGGCTTGGCATAGAGCACATCGTCGCGGGTGACCACCGGGACCTCGGGTGGAATGCCGAGCAGCTCGAGGACGGGGCCGGCGCTTGCCAGCCTCCCACTCGTCGCCACCGCCCACGGCACCTCCTGCTCGGTCAGAAATCGGAGGAGATCCCGGGCCCCGGGGAGTGGCCGAACCCCTCGAACCGTGCGCGCGTAGGCTTCTGCGTGGAGCCGCCCGAGGTCGGCCGCCATCTCCGCGGTCACGGGTCGGCCCGTCTCTCGGAGCAGCGCGTTTGCGAACAGTCCTCCCGACATCCCGATCTTCCGGTGTATCCGCCACACCGAAAGAGCAATTCCCGCACGTTCGAGAGCCTCCTGCCACGCCAGGACGTGCTGGTACACGCTGTCCACAAGCGTGCCGTCGAGGTCGAAGAGCATCGACGGGCGCACCGGCGATCCCAGGCTCACGGCGCCGCCCCGCCGGTTGTCGAGTCCATCCGCGCCGAACGCGCCGCCCGGAAGAGAAACAGCGGGTTACCTATGAGATAGCGCCGCCACATCCGGCGCGGCTCGAGGACGAGGCGATGGGCCCATTCGAGCCCGAGGCGATTCATCCACCCCGGCGCCCGCTGCACGGCGCCGGCCTGGAAATCGAAGAAAGCACCCACGCCCGTGCCCAGACGAGCGCCGGTAGCTGGCAGCCAGCGCTGCAGCCAGCGCTCCTGCAACGGATTGCCGAGCGCCACCAGGATCAGGTCTGCGCCGGCGACCCTGACCGCCTCGGCGACCTCGGCGTCCTGCTCGCGGCCGAAATGACCATCCCTCATGCCCACCACCCGGAGCGCGGGGATGCGATCGGTCAGGCGGCGTGCGGCGGTCTCGGCAATTCCGGGTGCCGCCCCCAGGAAGAACACGGACCACCCATGTGACGCGGCCAGCTCCAGAAGCCGGGGACCGAAGAAGTTGCCGTTCAGGTCGGCGGGAAACCTAGAACCCTGGAGGCGGGCGGCGAGCATGACCCCCTTGCCGTCGTTGAGGACCAGGCCGGCGCTGTTCAGCACCGCCCGATAGGAGGGATCCTCGGCCGCCAAGTTGAGCGTGTGCGCGTTCACATGCACCACCGAGGCCGGCGTCCCTCTCTCGTAGAGTCGCTCGATCTCGGACAGGGCCGCCGCCGGGTCGAGCCGGGCAACCCTTACACCAAGTACCTGGAGGGCGGGGGGAGAGTGCACGACGGGAGTATGCCCCTTTTCGTAGATAGACTGCCCGACGGCGGCCGACCCTTTCCTTGATTTGCGCGACCGAAGGCAGAGATACGCCACGTCAGGAGCCGAGTGCAGGAGAATCACGACGTGACCGACACACCCCGTGTAGTGATCATCGGCGCAGGACCGTGTGGGCTGGCCTGCGGCCGGGAGCTGTCCGCTCTCGGGCACGACAACTGGACCATTCTCGAACGATCCTTCGTCGCCGGCGGCCTCGCTTCTTCGATCTTCGATCCGCAGGGGTTCACCTGGGACCATGGAGGGCACGTCGTATTCAGCCACTACGGCGAGTTCGACCGGCTTCTGGAGGACGTCATGGGCGATGACGTCCTCCACCACGATCGCTCCTCCTACGTCCGGTTCGAGGACCGCTGGGTCCCCTACCCGTTTCAGAACAACCTTCGCCATCTTCCGCCGGAGGTGGCCCACGAGTGCGTGCTGGGACTGATCGAGGCCCAGGGAGGGGATCCGAGCATGGACTTCGCCAAATGGATGAGGGTCACCTTCGGCGAGGGGATCACGAAACATTTCATGGAGCCGTACAACTTCAAGGTGTGGGCGACGCCCTCAGAGCAGATGGCCTCGAATTGGATCGCCGAGCGGGTCAGCGTCGTGGATTACCGGCGGGCGCTCCGCAACCTGATCCTGAACGAGGACGAGATCTCCTGGGGCCCCAACAACACCTTTGTGTTCCCCGCGACCGGCGGGACCGGCGAGATCTACAGGCGGCTGGCGCAGAGGCTGCGCGACCATATCCAGTTCGGGTGTGACGTGGTCGAGGTGGACCCGGTGGCCGGACAGCTTCGGCTGGCCGACGGACGCCTGGAGCCCTACGGCAGGCTGGTTTCCACGATGCCCCTGGACAAGCTCGTGCAAAGGGTGGAGGGGTGCCCGGAAAAGGTGCGGGCGGCAGCCGACGATCTCGAGCACAACGGCGTCTACATGGTCGGCATCGGTTACGCCACTCCCCTCGAGGACGACAAGTCGTGGATGTATTTTCCGCAGCGCCACGCCCCCTTCTATCGGGCGACCAACTTCGCCAAGTACTCCCCGGCCAACGTGCCCGGAGGGGAGGTGGATCGTTACTGCTCCTACATGACGGAAACCTCTTACTCGCTCTACAAGCCCGAGTCGCGCGCCGGCCTCGAGGACCGAGTGGAGGCCGGGCTGCGGGCCAGCGGGGTGGTCGGGGGCTGCCCCGAGGTCGTCTCCGCCCATCTCGTCGATATTCCCTACGCCTACCCGGTGCCGACCCTCAAGCGAGACGGCGCGCTGAACACCGTTCAGCCGTGGTTGATGGAGCACGAAATCTTGTCGCGCGGCCGCTTCGGCGCGTGGCGCTACGAGATGGCCAACATGGATCACTCGGTGAAGATGGGCGTCGACGCGGCGCGCCGGATCGTAGAGCGCACCACCGAAGAGCTTTGGTCCCTCTGAGGCGGGTTGCCAGTACAGCGCTCTTGATCCTCGCACTAACCGGAGCCGGCTGCACCGGCTCCGGCGCGCCGGGTCCGGGCGCCGGAGCCCAGGCCCAATCTGCTTCGTCCCGGGGGGACGGTGGGGCGCGGCTCACCCTCTCGGAGGGAGGAACAGTGCGGCTGACCCGGCGCGCCAAGGAGAGCGCCTGGTTCGAGGCGGCCTGCACCCTTCCCGAAGCGCGTCTCAGGCGGATCGCGCGCGGCTTGTCCCCGGGCCGGGGGCCGGACCTGGTCCTGGCGCCCAGGGCGCCGAACTACGTCGCCACCTTCGGGACGACTTCGCACTCCGGGCCATGGGACTATTTGCAGAAAGTGCCCCTGGTCTTCTACGGCCCCGGATTCATAAGGGCGCAGGGCAATCTCCGGTTGGGGCGCGAGGTCACGGTCGCGGATTTGGCTCCGACGCTGGCCGAGCTTCTCAATGTTCCATGGCCCGACGACCGCCGGGGCAGGCCCATACCGGAAGCGCTCGTACCGGCCGCCCAGCGACCCGTCCCGCCGAGGCTCATCGTGACGGTTGTGTGGGACGGAGGAGGCTGGAACGTCCTCGACCACTGGCCCGGCAGCTGGCCGTTTCTCAGACAGATCATGAGCCGTGGAACCTCGGTCGAAGGCGCAATCGTCGGCTCCTCGCCCTCGGTGACACCGGCAATCCACACCAACATCGGAACCGGAACGCTGCCCGACCAGCACGGGATAGCCGACATACCGATACGCGCCAAAGGGACGGTGGCCGACTCGTTCCGCGACACCTCCGGCGAGCTGATGAAGGTTCCGACACTTGCCGACCTCTACGATCCGATGACCGCCAACAAGGCGAAGATCGCGCTGCTGGCCACCAAGTCGTGGCATCTCGGCCTGCTCGGCAGGGGCAGCGCCTTTCGCCCCGGCGAGCTGGCAAGCTCGCCCACCGGAGGTTCCTCGCTCCCCGGCGACAAGGACGTCGCCGTCATCGCCGAGGGGCCGGGCGAAGGGATGTTCACCAACCCCGACCTCTACCGTATGCCGGATTACCTGCGGCACGTCCCCGGCCTCAGTGACGACGTGCACACCACCGACATCGGAGACGGGCTGCTGGATTCTGCGTGGATGGGGCACGAAATTCTCGAAGATCCGTCCCTGCTTCACTTCACTCCGGCGTGGGTCTTGTACCAGACGCGCCTGCTCCAGTCGCTCGTAGAGCGCGAGGACTTGGGCGGCGACGACGTTTCCGATCTGCTCTTCACGAACTACAAGTCGATCGATGAGGTCGGTCACCGCTACAACATGATCAACCCGGAGATGAAAGCCATCGTCGGCTACTCCGATCGGGGTCTCGAGCAGCTCACCGGCTGGCTCGACGACGAGGTCGGCCGGGGGCGCTGGGTCCTGGCCTTCACGGCCGATCACGGCCAGGCGCCGGCGGCCGAGGTGATCGGAGCCTGGCCGATCCACATCGTGACCCTGGTGGAGGGGCTCGCCGATCGGTTCGGCGTCGACCCCGGCGAGCTGGTTCAGGCGCAGCGCCCGACGGGTCTGTGGATGAACCGTTCGGTCATGGCGGCAAACGGCATCACCCTGGAGGCGATGGCGAACTGGCTGTCGGCATACGCCCTCGAGGAGAACATCCCCGAAGGGACGACCCTCCCGGAGCAGTACCAAACCCGTCTGGCAGAAGAGGTCTTCGAGGCCGTCTTTCCCGCGCGCTGGATTCCCGAGATCTTGAAGTGCGTCACGGAAGGAAGTGGATGACGGTTCCCAACCTGCTCCTTCTGGCCATCGACTCGCTGCGCGCCGACGCGATTCACGGCGACCACATCCCCACACCGAACATCGACGCGCTCGCCCACACAGGCGCGAGCTTTCTTCAGTGCGTGTCGACCTCGACGACGACAACGCCCTCGTTCTCCTCCATCCTTACGGGGTGCTATCCGCCCAAGCACGGCGTGAGGGGTTTGCAGGGCTATTCACTTTCGCCGGCGCTCGAGACAATGGCGGAAACGTTTGACCGCGGCGGCTATCACACCCACGCGGAGGTGACCGGGCCGCTGCTACCCGAGACCGGGATCCTGCGGGGGTTCAAGGACGCCCGTCACCGCCAGGCCTACCGGGTGCCTTTCTTCAACTGGCGGGGGCCCACTATCGAGAAGCTGGCTTCGCTCGAGGCTCCGTGGTTCATGCTCCTGCACATCTGGGAGGTCCACCGCCCCTACCGGTCGCCCCCCGATTACACCAAGCGGTACGACAAGAGCGGCTATGAGGCGGCGGTGGCTGCCACGGACTGTTGGCTCGAGCCTCTCTTCGAAGCCCTCCCGGCAGACACAATCGTGGCGGTCACCGGGGACCACGGCGAGGAGTATCCGGGATCGCGCCTCGAACGGGGGGTCAACCGCGCCGTGCGCGAGGCGCGCCGGAGGCTCAAGGTGAACAGTTGGGCGCCGGGCATCGACAAGAGGATGAGCCGTGATGCGCTCGGCCACGGCTTCGGGCTCAACGAGCCACAGGTGCGGGTACCCCTTCTGATCTCCGGTCCGGGCATCGTTGCCCGGACGGTGCCGCAGCAGGTCCGTCACGTGGATCTGATGCCGACCTTCGCCGGGCTCTGCGGGATCGAGCCGCCTCCGGGCATCGACGGTCGCAGCCTGCTGCCCGCCATATTGGGCGAACCGCTCCCCGAGGAGCCGGCCTACATGGAAGCGGTCGGGGTAAAGCTGGGCGGTGAGCACATAGTGGGGGCCCGCACGCCTGCGTGGAAGCTGCTGAAGCCGTCCGCCGGGGAGCCCTGCCTTTATCGGTTGGACGGCGTCAAGGGCCCGGACGAGAAGCACAACGTCCTCAGGGACAATCCCGGCCCGGCCGGTGAGCTCGAACGGTTCATCGAGCAGGTCGCTGCTTCCGAGGTTGCGACGACGTCCGGGATGACCGACGCCGAGGAGGCCGTCGTCGAGCAACACCTGCGCGACCTCGGGTACCTGTAACCGTGGGTGGCCACGCCGGGCCGGTCCCGCCCTTCTTCATCGTCGGATCGGCGCGCTCGGGCACCACTCTGCTGCGCCTGATGCTCAACGCCCATCCCGACGTGGCGATACCGCCGGAATCGCGGTTCATCACCGAGATGTGGGAGGACAGGCTCGAGGTCGAAGTCGAACCGATGCTGGGCGCCCTTGCACGGCACGACCGCTTCCGCCTGTGGGAGCTGCCGATCGAGGAGGTGCGCGCCGAGCTGGACGGGCGCGGAGCCGGCCGCACGGCCCGCTACACGGAGGTGATGGAGGCGCCTTATCGAGCTTGGGCGCGCCGGCGCGACAAGCCCCTCTGGGGGGACAAGACCCCGCGCTATGTCGAGAGCATCTCCCTCCTGAGCAGGCTGTGGCCGACGGCCCGCTTCGTCCACCTGGTACGGGACGGGCGCAACGTGGCGCTTTCCTACGCCGACGTCGCATTCGGCCCCAAGACGCTGGCCAAGGCCGCGGGGCTGTGGGCCAGGCGGGTTCGGGCGGGAATGGAGGCGGGCCGCGCCCTGGATCCGGCCCGCTACCTCCAGATGCGCTATGAAGACTATGTGGGGGCTCCCGAACGCCATGCCCGGTCGCTGTGCGGCTTCCTCAGCCTGCCGTTCGATCCCGTGGTGCTTGACTATGTCGAGCGCGGCCGGGACGCGGTGCTCCCGCGTGCGGCCGCCAATAACCCCAACGTCACCAAGCCGCTGACGACTCAGACGCGCTCGTGGGAACGGGCGATGCCCGAGGGCCAGGTAGAGGTGTTCGAGGCGCTCGCCGGGGACGTCTTGTCCGAGCTCGGGTATCCCCGTCGTTATCCGGTGCCGTCCGGCGCCGCCTACCGCAAGGCCCGCCTGGGCCGGATGGGCATGCCGGTGGACCGGCTGCCCACCTCGAGGGCGGAGTAGTGCGGGACGGTGGCTCTCCGGCGCGCGGGGAAGGGTGGGGCTCTCCCCACGACGGACCGCACACGGCCGGGGCGACGGAACGCCTCGCCGCCCTGAGGGCCGAGAGGAGACGGCGAGCCAGGGCGGCCCGGCTATGGCGGAGGGATCTGCTGCTCTCGGTGCTCGTCGCCGCGCTCGCCGTGGGTGCGGGCCAGGTCGCGTCGGCGCGGCTCAGCCCCGGCTCCCCTCCGGGCGCCGGTGACGCGTCTGCCGGTGACGGGCCGGTGGGTGGAGTGCCGGAGGCCCCCAATGAGGTGTCTGCCGGTGGACTGGGCCCCGGAGATGTGTCGGCGGGCGGCGAGGTGCCGGCCCGGGAATCCCTCGGCCCGGGGGCTCGCGCCGGCGATGGGCCGCCCACCCGGCCGGGGGATCCGGATCGTACTCAGGGCATCGGTGCAGGGTCTGTGGCGAAGCCGACCGGCAAGCTCCGGGTCGTGCCGGGCTCGAGCCGCGCAAAGGGGCCGGACGCGCCGCTGCGCTTCATGGTCGAGGTGGAGGGCGGACTGAATGTCGACCGGCGCGCCTTTGCGGCCCGGGTCGAGCACGTTCTGTTCGACAAGAAAGGATGGAGGGCCGGAGGCGTGAGCTTCAAGCGCGTCGACTCGGGTCGCGCCGCCTTCCGGGTCGCGCTCGCCAGCCGGGCGCTGACCGATCGGCTCTGTGCGCCGCTGGCGACGGTCGGCCTGTACTCCTGCTACCAGGGCGGACGCTCGGTGCTGAACTTCTGGCGCTGGAAGAACGGAGCGGATGCCTACGGCCGGCGCCTCTACCGGTACCGGATCTACATGATCAACCACGAGGTCGGCCATGCCCTCGGCCACGGGCATGCCGTCTGCCCCGGCCCCGGCCGGCTCGCCCCCCTCATGGTGCAGCAGACGATCGGAGTCGGAGCCTGCAGGCCGAATCCGTGGCCTCTCGCCCACGAGCACTGACCTGTGGGTAGGGTTCAGATCTCGCCGGGCACGCGAGCGAAGCCAGGTCCCAGCAGGACCCCGCGCCTCGCGCGAATCCCCGGCAATGCTGGGGTGGACCTGCCCGGACGCCCTACATCTCCGAAGAATTGGGTCGCACGAACAACCCAGCCCCCAGCGTCGCCTGTCTCAGGTCCGTCAGGATCCCATCGCGTCGGCGGCGACGGACCGGGGCATTTCAAACGGCGGCGGGCCCAGTATCTCGATGCCGCCGTTGCGCTCGGCCGACCGGCGGAGCCGGTCAAAGTCGACCGGTCCCGAGGCGTCGGTGTCTGCGGTCGCGGGCTCACTCGCCCCGCGGTAGAACGCCTCAGCCTTGCCGGGTGCCAGCATCGCGAGTACTCGTGCGATCTTCGAGGTCACGAGAAGGGCGTGCGGCACTCCTTTCGGAGCGACGCAGAGCCCTCCGGCGCGTACGGGGTAGCTCTCCCCATCGACGTGCACCAGCAGCTCACCCTCGATCACATAGATCGCTTCCTCCTCGTCGGGGTGGAGGTGCAACGGCGTCGTCTTCCCCTGCGCCATCGTGTCTTCGAATATGAAGAGCGAGCCTCCGGTCTCGGCGGCGGTCGCCTTGATCGTGAACACACCCCCACCGAAGAACCAGAGCCGCTCGCCCTCCCCTTCCGCCCGAATGACGGCAGTGGCCATGTTTGCCTCCCTCTCCGAAACTAAATGGGACTACAGTCCCATGAGACTACGGTACCATGGTGGACATGTCAATACCATATGAGCTGCAGGGACGGAGGCGACAGAAGGCGCGCACGCGGAGGGCGCTGGTCGACGCCGCCCGCGGCTGGCTGTCCGATGGGATCACGCCCACCGTCGAGCAGGCGGCGGAGCGCTCCGGCATCGCCCGGACCACCGCGTATCGGTACTTCCCAAACCAGCGCGCCCTTCTGCTCGCGACCTACCCGGAGCTTGATGCGCCCTCACTCCTGGACGTGGACGCTCCCTTGGACGCAGCCACGCGTCTCGACCTGGTCACTCAGAAGTTCACTCGCCAGGTCCTCGACCACGAGGCGGAGCTGCGAGCGACCCTGCGCGTCGCGCTGGAGCCCGACGGCCCGAAGGGCGACGCACTGCCCCTCCGCCAGGGTCGAGGCATCCGTTGGATCGAGGACGCACTCGCCCCGCTGCGGGGTCAGATGCCCGACGCGGAGCTTCGCCGGCTCGTGTTGGCTATCCGGGCCGCGATCGGGATCGAGGCGTTCGTGTGGCTGACCGATGTCGGCAAGCTGTCTCGCGAGGGGGCGGTTGCGACGATGCGCTGGTCGGCGCAAGCCCTGCTGCACTCCGCGCTGCAAGACCTCGATGCCGGATAGGAAGTCCCGCGATGTGCGGGGAGTATGCCCTCACACAAAGTAAATGCCACCGAGAGTGTGAACCGACTCGGTCCGTCGCCCCTTCCATACGGCTCCTGTAGCAGAACGGCTCGCGAAGTTGCACCGATGTCGGCCCGGACCAGGCAAAGCCCCACTTGGCAGTCGGGGGAAGAGCACGCGGCGTTTGACAGAGCGTAGGCAAGCTCGCCTGGCAAGGTTCCTCATCGCCCGGGCTGGAACCGACAGCGGTGTTTGGGTTCAAGGAGCGCGCGCGGCGCCGGACGTGTCGAGAGTGGGCGCCCCTCCGCGTGAATCCGGGCGCTGCCGGTGGGGGCTCTCGAAGCTCCACGACCCCGGCCCCCCGGACAGGGCATAGCCACGATGGGTCTTGAGGTAGTGGTGCCACCTGCACAGCCTGGCGAGGTTGTCGAGGCGCATCGGCCCCCCCTCTACTCGCGGCCTGATGTGGTCGATCTCGAGATGGCGACCGACATCGCAGCCCGGCACGACACAAGTCCGGTCACGCAACTCGACGGCGGTGCGCAGGCGGGCGGGGATGTTACGCCCGAGGTGGGAGACCGCCTTTATGTCGGTGCCGTCGGTTAGGAGCGCGGACAGAAACGCATCTCCGGCCAGGGCCCGGGCGGTCGCCACCGGGATGGGTCCGATCCCGGGGATGGCACAGCTCTCGCCGTCCTCGAGCGATCCCCGGAGAAGCGCCTGGTGGTCGACCACGACATGGACCGTCGCCCCCGGGGAGCGTCGGGAGGGCTCGTGGTCACAGGCCCGGGCGTGCTCGGCCATCTCGACCAGGGCGTCGGCGGCATAGGCCGCATGGGGCTCCCGCCGGCCCTGGCTGCGGGCGGTGTGGGAGACCCGCTCGGTGTAGGGCTCGAGCGCGGCGACCACCACCGCCCCGGCGTCGGGGGTTAGGACCGCGTCGAGGTGGAAGGCGCCGTGGGGGTCGCGGAAGTGCCGCAGCCGGCGGCGCGCCCGGATCGCCTCGTAGCGGTCGAGCTCGGCGGAGCAGGCGGCGGCCTTGACCTTGGCGCAGCGCTCTTTGAGCTCCGACACGCTTTCGGCCTTGGCCGCGGCCAAGAGCTCCGGCTCGGACGCGGGGCTGGCGGCGGCGGCGGACACGATCTCTTTGGCCTGGACCTCTGACAGCTCCCCGGAGCGCAGCGCGGTCTCGGTCGCCGGAAGCTCACCAACCCGCTCGGCGGTCTCGAGCACCCCGAGCGCGTGGCCGACCGGGTGCCGGTGGTGCGCGCCATCCAGCGGGCCGGCGAGCGGTCGCCGTGGCGCCGCCACGCACCTGAATCTGCAACACGTTTGGCGCACAAAGCTTTACCCGCCGCGGCGAGCCGTTCGATGGCGGCGAACTCTGAGACCAGCTTGGTGGCGGAGTCGCCGTCCAAGACGTCGGAGTCAAGAGAAGTCACAACCTCTTTGATGGCGGCCTTGGCTTCGGGAAGGGATCCGAACATGACTTCATTTTAGTAAGGGGCTGTGACAGAAACGCTTTCTCCGCGCGACTGCCATCGCGGAAGAGAACCTAACCAAAGGGGTCCCGGAAACGCGAGCCAACCTGGCATGGCGGGTGACATGTCGACGCCTCGATGGGCATCAGTGAAGCAGAGTGACCGCCGGCAATCAGGCCTCTAAGTCCTCGCCGGTGTCGTCCTCTGATCGACGTCCGTACTGATCGGGGATCGATCCCCACCCCCAGATCGGGACCGGGGATGTAGGGGCTTCTCCGTAGAGGTCCCCGGGGTCGACGCCCACTTCCTCGACTCGGCAATGATGCTCCCACTGATCCCCGAAGTCGAAGACGAACACAAACTCGTCCCCCTGTGCGAGGGTGGACGTGACGATGATCCGCGTCTGATCGAGGGTTTCTGGGGAGTCTTCATCCGGGAAGCCGATCTCCCTC
Source organism: Actinomycetota bacterium (assembly GCA_030860205.1). GTDB lineage: Bacteria > Actinomycetota > CADDZG01 > CADDZG01 > WHSQ01 > JACDDL01. The sequence continues at coordinate 12,832 of JALZIQ010000114.1, forward strand.
CCGTCCGCAAGCCTGAAGTCGTGCAAATGAGAGAGATCCCAGCGTGCGAAGTGGAGGTTGATCGCATCAGCCAAGTCCCCGAAGGCGTGGCCGGGCCCCACCAAAAAGACACGACCGGGTCCCGGATCGAAGGCCATGCCGCCGCCGCTTACCAACTCTACGCGGATCGTCATCCAGCCGTTCATCGTCCCGAGAGCCGTTCGACTTCTTCGATGTCGGCACCAACCACACATGCGATGAGGGCGAGTTGACGTGCGCGCAGGTCTACGCGGGCCCTGGTCGGGCCCGGGTGGGACTCCTCGGCCGTGCACATCTCCTCATTGCTCATGACTCCAAGGTTATCGTTCAGCGGCCATCGATGGATTCCTATTTTGGATTTCAGCGCCCGCGGCAGAACCGGCAGTCGAGGATCCCTCGCGCTCGCAGGTCAACCATGCAGATGCTGGCCTCAAACGCCGTCGCTCCTCAACCGGGCACGAAGGAGAACCTCACTTTGCGGTGAGGGTTGTCGCGGTTCAGGTCGACCAGCACGATGCTCTGCCACGTTCCCAGGGCGAGCGAGCCGTCCACCACCGGGAGCACAACCGACGGTGACACGAACGCCGGGAGCACGTGATCTGCACCGTGTCCCGGGGAACCATGCTGATGGACGTAGCGGACATCGCGCGGCAGGGCCCTGTCCAGGGCTGCGGCCAGATCCTCCTCCGAGCCCGAGCCCGTTTCGATCAGCGCCAGGCCGGCGGTTGCATGCGGCACGAAGACGTTGACCAGACCATCGCCCCCCTGGTCGGCCACGAAGGCGCCTATGTCAGAGGTGAGATCGGTGAAGCGATCCGTCGACGTGTCCACCGACTGCACTTTCGAGTTCATCTGAGTCCTCCCGAAGGGTCTGTCTGCGCCGATTATGAGATGTGAGCAATGCACACCCGACACCACTCGGCGTAGGTTAGCGGGGCTTCCGCCTCAGGGCGCGCCCCTTGATCCGCTCCCACACATAACGTTCCTCCGCATCGAGCCCCATTACACGGAGGGTCAAGAGGTACACGGCCGCTGCAAGTGCAATGCCCGGAAGCTCGACGAGCACTCCCGACCCGGGGACCAACCGCCACGCAAGTGAGACGCCCATCGCCAAGAGGGTAGCGCCGACCGGCTTCAAGAAAGAGCGCCCAAAGGGCTGCACTCCAACGAGTAGCTTGGCTTCGATAACGCGCACCGAGTTGATCAACGCCGTTACCGTTGCGTCGACCACGGCCATCCCTATCGCGCCGTAACGAGGCACGATGAGGAAGGCTAGGCCGACGTACAGGCCGACTGCAACGATGGAGTTGATGAAGTTGACCCCGGGCCGCCCCGTCATGGAGATCACGTAGCCGGTGGGGCCCGTGCCGGCGTAGAAGACGTTGCCGATCGCGAGTATGACCACCAGCGGCGCAGCGTCGAGCGCCCTCGAGTTGAAGATGCGCACGAATACATCCGGGTAGAGCATCAGGAGGCCGAACACAGGGAAAGAGAACGTCGCAACCCATCTGGTGATCGTCTGGTAGAGCGACTCGAGGCGCTCGATCTCGCCCCTGGCGTAGAGGTCGGATACGACCGGCGCCCAGATATTAACTATTCCGCTCAGGAAGATACCGCCCGGGCCTTGCAGAGCCAGCGCAATCGCAAACAGCCCCACGGGAACATTGCTCTCGGTGAAAAGCTTCAGCACGACGATGCCGAGGCCAAGCGCCTGCACGTTGAACAGCGAGGCTCCCAGTTGCGGCAGAGCGAACCTGATCATCGGCCGGGCGATGGGGCGGCGATCCGCAGCGCGCTCTTCGGCGCTGAGCATCCGCCGGTAGTAGTAGGCGGCGGCCAGCATGCCGATTCCCATGGAGAGACTGAGGGTCACGACGGCGCCGGTGACGGCGAAGCCTGCGACCAGGACACCGACACCGATCAAAAAGCGCGCCGTCGGCTGGATGATGTTGCCGACGATGACCGAAGGCACCATTGTCTTGTAGGCCTGTGTGCAGTAACGCAGCACCTGCATCAGGGCAAACAGAGGCACGTAAGCCGCGCCGACGCGCAGCAGATAGGCGAGTTGCTCGCGTTTGGCCGGCGAAGCGGAAAAGGGCGTCGCCAAGAGGTCGGCGCCAACGATCAGGACGGCCACCACAATGGCCGAGGAAATAACGGCGCCCCGCAGGCCGACGCGCCCCGCACTGCGCGCTCCGGAGGGATCTTTGACCGCACGCGCGCCAGAGATGAAGTGCATCGACGCATAGTTGAAGCCGCCCAGTCCCACGATGCCCGCGATCGAAAGCACCTGGGTGACGAATCTGTAGAGACCGAAGCCCCCGATGCCAAGGAAGCCGGGACGAGTCGCCACGACGCTGAACAGGAAAGCCAATCCGCGTTGGGAGACCTGTCCGATGATCTGGACCGCTCCCCCGCGGGCAACGGTCGCGACGTCGGCTGCGGCTTCGGACGACAGGCTCGCTCCGTCGAGCGGGTCGTCGGCCTGAGTCACACTGAGGCTGAAGAGCGGCCGCCCCGGCGGGGCTCGATCGAGCAGAGACTCATGGACGCGCCGACGCCCTGCCTGCCCCCACCGTTCCGAGAACGGCCGCCAGCACGATCGCTCCGGCCAGCGACACCGCCGCAACCGTTCCCGAGAACGGTCCGCGGACAACCGCAAGCGCGGCAATCCCGGCCAGCGTCACCAGCGAGAACCCCAGCGCCGGAGCCATTGCGATCCCCTCGGCCCACGAGGCCCCCGGCCAACACCACCGCAGCAGGAATACGCCGGGCAGGATCAGTAGGGCGAGCCCGCCGAGCACCCGGCCGATGTGCAGCGCGCCGGCGACGCCGGCATTGGTGTCCCCGACCGGAGGTCCCGGGGAAGGGGGAGCCGCCGCACCGGTCTTCACGACCTTGCCGTCGCGCAAGATCCAAACCGTGTTGAGGTTCACGGCGCGCCCCTTGGACTCCCCCGACACCAAGGCGGCATTGGCTCCGGCCGGGTTGAAGGCGTCGGCCACAACCACTATTGGATCCTCGCCGGATCTGCGGATGCCTTCACGGGCATCGGCCAGCAGCGCCGGCGACACCCGGTCGTAGGTGGCGTCACCCGTGGTGGTCGGCTTGTCCGCCAGGTAGTTCTCGAGCGACCCGAGATAGAGGTAACCCTGGTCGATCTGCCCCGGTGGGAGGCCGTAACGCGACGTGTTCCCCGACAGCTTCGTGTGTCCCCAGATCTGCGGCGACGGCTCGTCGTCGATCACGAACACCACCGGGCGGTCTTTGTCGCCCACCGTCAACTGTGCCCGCAGCGCGTCCAGGTCGGCGCGCTCGTCGGCCGAGAGCCATCCCCCCTCGGGCTTGTTCCATCCCGAGACCTCGAATCCGGTTTTGAAGTTGTAGCCGATCACCGCAATGACCAATCCCATGCCCGCGACGGCGACCAGGCGCCCGACCCCTCCACCGTCTCCGGCGCCCAGCGCGGCCCGGGCAACGAAGTACGCGCCGATCCCCACCAGCAGCACCCAGGACAAGGTCGTGTTGAAGAAGCGGTAGTAGGGATAGGTCATACCGGCGAGGAAACCAAACACACCTGCGAGCGGCGCGAGCCACACGATCGAGATGCGCGCAAGGTCGCCCTTTGCAGCCCTTCCCGCCATCACCACCAGCCCGGCGACGCCGATGACGAACAGCGGGCCGTTGAGCGCCGGATTCATCGCTGCAACCCAACCCTGCAGGCGTTCGACGAAGAAGGCGCTGTCATAGGGCGGGGGGAGGGCCGCGTCGGCGAGAGAGGCCGGCTGCCCCCAGATACCGGCGGTCCAGATGCCCAGGGTCAGCACCGCCGCCAGGAACGCCGCCAGGAGCATCGGCCCGTCGTCCCTGATCACCGCCCGCAGATTGCCGCGACCGAGAACGAGGCGCACCACGGCCATGGCGCCCAGCGCCAGGCAGAAGATGACCAGCGTCGTGGGGTGGGTGAAGCCGGTAAGCACGAGCAGCCCGCACAACGTGATTCCCGCCGCCCAGGAGCGGCGCGCCAGCGTCAGCAACGGCAGCCCCGCTGCCAGGAAGAACAGGGTCAGCAGGTTGTCGAGGTAACCCACGAAGGGGGGAGTCAACAGGAGCGCCCCGGTGGCGAAGGCGACCAGGTGCCACACCAGGGGATCTCGGAAATGCTGATAGGCGAACGCCGCCAGCAGCAGGGAGGTCAGCACGGGCAAACCGACCATCAGCAGAACCGTCGTCTGCAGCGAGGCCACCCCCGCAACCTGTCGGAGAAACGCCCCCATGACGGCAGCGGATACGCGGTAGCCGCCGGCGAACATGTCGAAGGCGCCCTCTATCTGGAGGAGTTTGACGGGCTCCTCGGACAGAAGCACCTCCGTTCGCCACGTGTAGTAGGCAGGGTCCTTGGTCGGTGCCACGCGACCCGAGTCGGCGACAAAGGTCCCGCCGTACAGCGCCAGCAGAATGACGACGGTGGCCACGTACGCAAGCGGATTACCAAGCACACGATCAAGGAGGGGCGGGCGCGTGAAAAAGGTCTCGTTGCGGGCGCGGGCGGTCATGGTTGTGGCGGTCATCCGAAAGGGATCTTACCTGTGGACATATCGGCGCACTAGGTTTTGCACCTGAGCCCGGGCAGCAGACGGGCCGGGATCGCCATGGCGAACAGCTTGTCGTCCGGCTCGAACTCGCCGGCACCCAGGAGCTTCGTATCGGGCCGGATGGTGTTGTCGCCCACCCGGTAGGTCGCAAGGAAGTCGGCGACCTCGCCCACGGTGACGTCGCGCTCCTCCATGGCGTCGTCGAACAGGAACACCTCGGTCGGCCACACCCCCCGGGTGATGGGACCAAAGCGCGCGTCGATGTCTGCGGCGACCTCCTTGGGATCTATCCCGTAACCTCCGACGTCGGACGCGTCGGGTTGCTGGCCGTGGTCGGCGGTCAAGACGACCGCCCACTTGCCCCTCCCAACGATCTTGTCGAGCGATTCGAGGATGACACCGAGCTGGCCGTCGGTGGCAACGAGGGAATCGTGGACCTCCTCCGATGCCATATTGAAGTAGTGGCCCACCCGGTCGATCTGCTTGTAGTTGGTAAACAGCAGGTCGGTGAGCCGGTCGTTTCCGTAGCCCTCCTGCCGGACCAGGTTCATCATCATTCGGGTGTGGTAAGCGATGAACGCCGGGGTCTCCTCCCAGTGCTCCCGGTTGTCCTCGTCCAACCAGGCGTGCTCGCCCCAGGCGCCGTCCTTCGCCCCGTCGGCCGCGTCGAGGCGGTCGAGGCCGGCCTGCAATCCCGGCGTATCCACCAGCGCAGAGGGCAGGCGGTAATGGTCTCGGTTGGTGATCCAATCGTTGGTCTCGATATCGAGCCACACGGCGTCGTCCCTGTCCCCGCCGGGCTTCTCGGCGCCCTTACCGATCATGCCGAGATGCCACGGTTCATAGCCCACCATCCCGACGAGCGGCCGGTTGCCGTTGGCCTCGTCCCAGCGTTCGGCGAGTGCGGGCACCTCGAGAAAGCGGGACGACTCGCCCTTGAGGAATGCGTCGACCACCGTGCCCTCTTCGTCGCGCACGGGAATGCCGGTGATGCCGTGCTTGTCCGGATAATCCCCGGTGCCAAGCGTTGTGTGGACTGCGGGGGTGACCGAGGGGGAGGATCCGACGGTCGCGTTGGCGTACAGGGTCCCCTCCTCCATCATCTTTTTGAGCACCGGCCAGCTTTCCGGCCACTGGTCGAGCACGTTCCAGCCTCCGCCGTCGTACACGATGCTGAGGATGAGCCGCGGCCGGTCGTCCGGGAGCACCGCCTGGCGCGGCGCCACCTCGCGCATCGGCCTGCCGTCCGAGTCGATCGAGCCTCCCATGAGGCGGGCCAGGGTCGGCGCTATGTCGGCGATGGTCACCGGCCGGTCGATGACTCCACGCGCCGGAAGCACACCGGGGCCGTAGTAGACGATGGGAATCCGCTGGAGGTAGGGCCAGGGGCCCGAGTGGCTCCAGCCCCCTGCACCGCTTGCAAGATAGGCGGGCTTCACCGGGAGCACCGCGATGTGACCGGAACGCTCCGGATGATAGCCGCGCACGGTTCGGGTCAGCCAGGACGAAGGCAGCGCGCACGCCTGACGGGTGGCGGAGGGGGCCTCTTCCTCGGTCCGGAACCAAGTCGAACCCGCCACCGCCGCGGCTGTAAGGGCCACGAGCGCGGCGGTCACGAGCAGGGCGATCCGGCGACCTCGTCCCGTCGCGCCGAAACGCGATGTCAAAGCTGCGGCCCGCCTCCGGACTCAACGGAAAGAGGCGCTCCCAGCAGGCCGGCGCGCCGAAACCACACTCCGATCGCGGCGACCCCGATTAGAAAGGCGATCCCCATGGCGGACATGAGCACCGGCCCGAAACCGTCCCACAACAGCTTCATGATCGCGGCGGCGCCCACCCATGCGAGGTTGTAGGCGATGTCGTAAAGGGAAAAGGCGCGGCCTCTGAAATTGTCCCCCAGGGCCTCCTGCACCATCGTGTCGAGCGAGATCTTCCCCAAGAAGAAGCCGAACCCGAGACAGAAGGTAAGCAGCCCAAGTGTGAGCGGCAGCTCGAGTGCACCGAGAACCGCAACCGCAACTCCTGCAATCGCACTTGCGCCGAGCACCAGTTGTGCAGTAGTCGATACTCGCTCGCTGAGGCGGTTGGCCATCAGGAACCCGAGCGCTGCGCCGGCTGCGCCTGCGCCTCCGGTGATCAGCAGCACCCCAACGTCATCGTTCGCGAGAAGGTCGCGCGAGACAAAACCAATCCCCACGATAGAGAAGCTCCACAACAGGCGCAGCCAAAAGTACGTCGTGATCGAGGCAGCGGCCTTCGGTGTTCGCGAAACCTCTTGCACGCCGTCGAGGATGTTTCGCGCCACGCGCGCAATCTCCTGCGTGAAGGTGGACTTGACGCGCGCCTCGCCGGCGCGCCGGATGCCGAGAGCGAAGAACGCCCCCGCGCCGTAGACGAGAGCCCCGGCGATCACTATGGGCTCTGCGTCGAGCACCGTTGCAGCGACGACTGCAACGCCCGCACCTCCGAGCTGGAAGAGGGCGCCGCCGAACTGTGAGAGAGCGTTGGCCTCGACGAGCGAAGAGCGGTCGACGGTCTCGGGAAGCGCAGCCGACTTCGTCGCTAGTACGACACGCGTGGACGCGAGCGTCAACAAGAACGCCAGGAACAGCGCAAGGTCCCCCACCGAGGTGGTCCCCGCCAGCCCTATGAGCGCGACGACGACCGCGCGCAGACCGTTCGCCACGAACAACAATCTTCTCCGATCCCAGCGATCGATGACCACCCCCAGGAACGGACTGATGATCGTGTAGGGGATGAAGATGTAGAGCACGATGCGCAGGAGCTCGTCCGGCGAACGGGCACCCTCGACATCAAAGCCCTTCTGCCCGCCGAAGACGATGAGCTTTGCAAGTGCTCCCTGAACCAAACCGTCGCCCGCCTGGGCCAGAAACTGCGCGCCCATCAGGAAGCTGAAGTCCCGCTGCCTCATAAGCAGAGACGCTCCCTGTTTCAGCATCCCCACATGTGCCTCGTCTCGCAAATTATGTGCGCACCGAGAGCGGCGGGCACTACCGATCGTCTCCCACGGTCAAATCGCCCTCGAGATAGTCGCCCGGCCCGAAGGATTCGATCTTCTCTGGTGTCAGGCTCTGCAGGTAGTCGGTGGAGAACGCGCCGGCGAAGAGCGTTTCGTCCAGACGTCCCTCCGGAACCAGGTCCGATCCCGGCGCGCCTTCGGGGATGTTCTCGCCGATCGTGTAGGTGCCGATGAAGGATGCGATGTCGTCCATGCTCACCCCTTCCGCCTGGAGGGCGGCCTCGTCGATGAAGATGTCGACGGTCGTGATCTTCTCGACCACACCTCCGAATCTGGCTTGAATGTCCCGCTCGAACTCGCCCGTGTTGATGCGCCAGCCACCGTAGGTTTCGGGGATGGGCTGCTGGCCGTGGTCGGCGCTGATGGCTATGACGTAGTTGCCCTTGCCCACCTTTTCGTCGAGCGTTGCCTTGAAGCGGGCGAGCTGGCGGTCGGTCTCGTACAGAACGTCGCCGACCTCCGGATTCTCCATATTCCAGGCATGCCCGGCGAAGTCGGGGGCCTTCATCTCGACCCACATGAAGTCGGTGACGTCGTCGGTGCCGATGCTCTCGTCACGCAGCACGGCCACGGCGGCGTCGCCGGTGAACCTCACGAAAGCGGGGGTTCCCGGCCGCACGGTGTCTTCCTGCAACTCCTCCAACGTGTGGCCGAACCACAGGTCGTCGGTCACGCCGTCACGCTCGTCCAGCTCCTCCTCGTAGGACTCGAGCGTGGCGAGATCGGTTGCCTCAAGCGGCTCGGGCAGCGTGTAGTAGTCCTCGTTGGTCCACCACTCATTGTCCTCCGCCTCCCACAGCGCGACGAGATCCTTGTCGCCGCCCTCGCGCTGGGCGCCGTGGCCGATCATGCCGAGATGCCAGCCCTCGTAGGAGACGGTCGCGACGGTGGCCCGGTTGTCGTTGGCCTCGTCCCAGAGCTCGGACACGGTGGGTATCTCGAGGTAGCGCGGGTCCGCGTTCTGCAACCAGACGTCTTCGATCGGCCCCTCGGGGGTGCGCATCTGATTGCCCGGCACACGGTGGGTGACGGGATAGCTGCCGGTCCCGAAGGTCGCATGGAGGGCGCCCGTGATCGACGGGGCCGAGCCGATCGTGCCGTTGATATAGGTCGTGCCTTTCCCGCGCAGCCGGGCGATCGCGGGCCACGAGTCCGGGAACCTCTGGAGGACGTTCCAGCCGCCCCCGTCGATGACCAGGGTGAAGATCACCTTCGGCGCCCGGGGTGGGGACTCACCGACTATCTCGGGAAAGGGCTCGCCGTCGGCGTCGAAGCCGTCCAAGCCGACAAGGGACGCAAAGGTGGGGGCCAGGCCTGTGATGTCCGCCGCACGCGTTACCTCCCGGCCCTGCGGCACGTACCTGGGACCGTAGAGAACGATCGGGACGCGCGCCAGGTAGGCCCAGGGATTCGGGTGCGACGACGCAAGCCACGGCTCGGATGTGCCGAGGGTCGTGAGGTCCCATTCGCCGATGAGGTAGCGAAAGGGCTTGGGGACGGTCATGATCTCGCCGGATCGGCCGGGCACGTGGCCCCTCTGGATGTGCTCCATAACGGGCGTGCCGACGCCGCTCGCCATGGCGTCGAGCGTCGGCGCGCCGGACGGCGCGCCGGTTTCGGGGCGGAGGACGTAGGCGGCCAAGATTGCAATGATCAACGCCGCCGACGCAACAAGCAGGACGCGCTTTGACACCCTCCCCCCTTCCGAGGAACTGATTCCGGGACGGGCCAAACCCTAGTACAGATAGGGGTCGTCGGGCGCTTTTGTGGGACTTATGGCGTGCGGAGTCAGCGTGAATCCCGCGTCCGATTGCACCAACGAACCTCGGATCTCGAGCCACCGATCATCCGGATAGACACTCGGGACGACCGGTCCCGGTGGGTTCACCGTGACCGAGTAGGGGATCGCGTCGGCCGCGCAACAGGACACATAGAACCGGGTCAATGCGAAGACGCCCTCGGGAATGCCGGGCGGATGCGTTACGAAACCCGTCAGCCTCACACCCATCCCGTCGCTTATCGCGCGCTCCAGCGCGTAGCTCTCGGACTGGCCCGCGTAGTAGATGTCCCGGAACCCGATCGGACCGCTCGCCGGCGCGCCCGGCGCCGTCGCAGCCACACCGGCGAGGATCCCGGACGGCGCCTTGTTCGCCGCCGCCTGCGAGCCGAGCTGAGCACCCGGTACCGCCACCATGGCCACCAGCGGGAGCAGGAGCGCGCCGAACCGGACCCAATCGCGCGCCGCCAGGGCGATGCGGTCTGAGGCGCGCCGGGCGCCGGCCGCCGTCACCATCGCCGCGCCCGCGAGCGCCACTGCCCCGAACGGCGCCACCCAGTAGGTGCGGGGGCCGAGATAGCGCGTCATCTCCCCGCTCAACCACAGCCAGGCGAAGACCAGGCTCCACAACCCCATTGCTCCGGCGCGGGCGGCGTTCCGGTCGAGGCCGCGGTGTGTCGGCGTCCGCATGGCCCCCGGCCTCATCGGACCAGCGCCTCGAACCACAGCGACCCGGCCAGGACCACCGGGACGGCGACAACCAGCAGCCGGCCGACGAAGTGCCCCCGGAAGCTGGCGCCGTAGAGCAGCGCCAGCTTGGCGTCGACCGCCGGGCCGAACACCAGAAATGCCAGTTGAGCCCCGATGGGGAACTGTGTAAAGGAGACGGCGACGAATGCATCTGCCTCGGAGCACAGCGACAGGACGAAGGCGATTCCCATGAGCGCCAGGGACCCGACAACCGGGGTGCGCGCCACTCCGGCGACGAGGCTCTGCGGGACCACCGTTTGGAGAGAGGCGGCCAGCGCCGCTCCCGCGACAACGAAACTGCCCATGAAGAAGAAGTCGGAGGCGAGGTGGTCGGCAAAAGCCGCCGACCGCGCAGGCGCGCGCAAGACGGAGTGCTGCAGACCCGGCGCCGGCTCACCGGGTCTCTCCTTTAGAAGATCGGCGGCGGAGTCGCCACCCAACGCCCAGCCCGCGAGCACGGCCAGCGCCAGCCCGAGAAGCACCCGTCCGGCGGCCATCTGAAGGGACAGGCCGAGCCCCCGGTAAGCGATCACAGTCGAGGCCAGCACGATCGGATTGAGGATCGGGGCCGCGAGCATGAACGCCAGCCCGGAGGCGGGGTGCATTCCCCGGGCGATCAGCCGGCGCGCCACGGGAACCGAACCGCACTCGCACACCGGGAAGGCAAACCCGCCCAGCGCCGCAGCCGGAAGCTGGAGCCCGAGGGGGAACCGGGCCACCCGGTCGAAAGCGTTCTGGGGAACGAAGACCTCGATCCCCGCCGCAACGAGCGCGCCGAGCAGGATGAAGGGGAGCGCCTCCACGACTATCGAGGTGAAAACGACGACGAAGCTCTGGACGAGTGGATGCCCCCCCACCCCTGCCAGCCGCACGGCCACAACCGCCGCGGCAACGAGCGACCCACCCACGGCGACCGCAGAGGGGGCGAAGGGGCGCGCGGGGGATTCGGTGGTTGCCACTCCGCTCACGTTAGCGTGAGGACTATGGTGCAAACGCCCTCCTCGCCTTCTTCCCCGCCCTCAGACCCAGGAGGCCGTTCCGGGGCCGGCACGACCCTGAGGCGAAGAACCATCGTTCTCCTCGCCCTGGCTCTGACGGTGGCCGCGCCAGCGGGAGTGCTTCGGGCCCTGTGCGCCGGACGCTCGTGCGACGAGCCGGCCACGGCCGCCGCCTCCGTCCCCTTCTGCTCTTTGCCGGAGGGGATGCGCAGCCGGCTGGCCGCGGGTTTTCGGGAGTCCCGCTCCCCCGATGTCCTGGGAGTGACCTCGGAGGAGGCGGTCGTGGGCAGCGAAGACGGCGCGTCCCCGTGGCCGTCGTTGCAGGCCACGGATGCCCGGATCCCGATTGTGTTCGCGGGAAAAGGGGTGAGCGGCGCGCCGGTCCGGCAGGGCACGGCTCTGGACGACGTCGCTCCGACGGTCGAGAGGATCATCGGTGTGGACCGCCCGCATCCGGAGGTTCGCTCGGGGCGGCCGGTGGCGGGCGTGGCCTCGGATGGGCCGCCCCGGCTCGTGCTTGAAGTGGTGTGGAAGAGCGTGGGGAGCGAGGCCCTCGAAGCCAACCGGGGGGCCTGGCCCTACCTGAGCCGCCTCATGGAGGGGGGGTCGGCCACGATGGGGGCGGCGGTGGGATCACTCCCGCTGGACCCCGCGGCCACATTGACCACCCTGGGGACCGGCGGGCTTCCGAGGCAGCACGGCATCACGGGTGAGCTCGTGTACAACGACCTCGGCAGGGTCGTGCGGGCATGGGGCCGGAGGGCGCCACCGTCGGTCATCGCAACCCTCGCCGACGATCTCGATGAGACGCTCGGGGGACGGCCCCGGATAGGTCTGGTGGGGACGGAGACCTCCGATCGCGGCCTGATCGGCGGCCACTGGTACGCCGACGTGGACCGGGACGACTTCCTCTTGCATTCCGGCCCGGCCTCGGCCGCGGCGGCCGCCGCCCGGCTGTTGGGGACCGGCTACGGCTCCGACTCGACGCCGGACCTGCTCGGCATGGTACTCGAGGGCAGGACCAGGGCGATGGATGGGGCCCTCCGCAGGGTGGTCGAGGCCGCGTCCAAGGCGGCCGGAGGTTCTCTCACGACGGTAGTCACCGCCACGGGCCCGCGGGCTCAACAGGCGTCTATCCCTGCGCGCCGGGTGGAAGACGCGGTCGAGAAGAAGGTGCCCGGGGGAAAGCCGGTCGTCGAGGCCACCGCGGCCGGCGGGCTGTTCCTCGACCAGGAGGCCATGGCGCAAAGGCAGCTCCCGCAGGAAAGGGTTGTCGGCGCCCTGCTGAGCACTCGCCGGGCGGGCGGGCGGATCTTCGCCGACGCCTTTCCCAAGATCGCAGTCACCTTCGCGAGGTACTGCTGACGTGGCCCAGACGGCCCCCGCCCCCGCTCGCACAGGCTCACTGCGCAATGCCGTGCCGGTTGCCGCCGGACTCCTCGCCCTCGGCGTTGTGCTCCGCCTGTTCGACCCCACCCGCATCACCGGCGTGCAGAACTTCCTCTTGGTGTTTGCATCGCTGCTCATCGAAGCGATCCCTTTTATCCTGCTCGGGGCGGTGGTGTCCGCGCTCATCGAGGTGTTCGTGCCCCCGAGGGTTTTCGAACGACTGGCGAAGCTTCCCGGCCCCCTTCAGCTCCCTGCGGCCGGATTCGCCGGGCTGGCCTTTCCGGTGTGTGAGTGTGGCTCGGTGCCGGTGGCCCGACGCCTCGCCGCAAAGGGGCTTGCCCCCTCGGCGGCCGTCACCTTCATGCTCGCGGCGCCCGTCCTGAACCCGATCGTCATCGCCTCCACCGCCGTCGCATACCGGGGACGCGCAACGATGTGGCCGATGGTTCTCGGGCGCATCGGTCTGGGGCTCCTTGCGGCCATGGCGGTCGGCTGGGTCGTGGGAGGACGCTCGGCCGCCGACCTCCTTCGGGCGCGGCAGCCGGAGGCGGATGACCACGGCCACGACGGTGAATCCCGTGCGGCGGCGTTCTTCGGCCATCTCGCGGGCGACTTTTTCTTCATGGGCCGTTACCTCGTCCTGGGGGCGAGCGTCGCCGCGGCTCTGCAGACATTCGTGCCGCAATCGATCATGGGCTCGGTGGCAGGCACCCCGTTCATCGATCTCATCGCAATGATGGGCTTGGCGTTCCTGCTGTCGTTATGCTCCGAATCCGATGCATTCGTCGCTGCCTCATTCGTCCAGTTCGGGGTCGGGCCGCAGCTGGCATTCCTGGTCTTCGGGCCCATGGTGGACACCAAGCTCGGGTTTCTCTATTCGGGCACCTTCACCAAGGGCTTCTTCAGGACCGTGGTGCTGGTCGTCGGCGCCGTAACCCTGGCCGGCACGCTGTGGATCGAGGTGCTGGCCGGATGAGCGTGCGGAGCTCTCCGCAACATCGGGCTGGGCTCTCGCGATCGGCGACATCGCCCCGCCTTTGGAGCCCGGCGCGCCTGGCCGATGCCGTGGCCCTGGGAGTCTGGGCCGGCTTGTTCTGGTACCTGCTTCCGGCGGGCCGATCGGCTCTGTATCTTTCGTCGCGCACCTCCTGGGTGATTCCGCTGGGGGCGATCCTGCTCACTGGGGGAGCGATCGGACGGCTCGCCGGCGCACGCTCTCCGGCACCCGAACCGCTCTCCCGGCGCCACGCCCTTGGGATCGGAGTGATCATCGTGCCGGTGATCGGGGTCCTGTCCCTGCCTCCCTCGGCACTCGGGTCCTACGCAGCCTCGCGGCGCTCGAGCTTTGTGGGCTCCGGCTACATAGCATCACCCGAGGACGTCGCCGCGGGAGGGCTCTCCCTGGCCGACATCGCCGGCGCCCTGCAGTCGCAGGACGGAGCGCGGGCGCTCGCCCGGCGCGCCGGGAGCCAGGTATCGCTGGTCGGGTTCGTGACGAAGGAATCGGGGATGCCGGCCGACGAATTCGTCCTAACCCGCTTCCTGGTGTCTTGTTGTGTGGCCGACGCGTTGAGCGTGCAGGTGCGGGTCGTGGGCGCGCCGCCGGGCGCGTTGAAGACCGACCAATGGGTGCGTGTCGAAGGCGCCCTCTACCCGCTCGAGAACGAGGCGTTGGTCGACGCATCGAAGGTGGTCCCGGTGGAGCGACCGGCCCGCCCCTACCTCAATCCCTGAGACGTCACTACGGCCGCCCGTAAACCGAAACGTGCGCTTCACTCGACGCCGTGAACGGTTGCTCCCGCCATCCCGCCCACCGCTCCTTCAGCACCAGACCGGCGAGCTCGGCCATGAGGTCCAGCTCCGGCGGCCACGCGTAGCGGATCTGCACGGGGTAGAGACGTGTGCCGTCCTCGGTGATGCGAATGTGATTGGCATACGTACGCTGATTGACCGGATCGTGGCGAGAGGCGTCGATGACGACCTCACCCGGCTCGACCCGGCCGGCATCGACCCTCTGCCCCCGGTCGAAGCGGGTGGGATCCGGAACGAAGGCTTCGATGACGAAGATGCCGTTATCGTCCAGGTGCTCGGCCACATTGCGAAAGCAGGTGACCTGATCCCTCTGGCTGGTCAACGCGAAGAACGTATTGAACACCACGTAGACGAGCGAGAACTTCCCCTGGACATCGACATCGGTGAAGTCGCCCATGGCCACTGGGATGTCGGCTCCGTGTGGCTTGGCGCGCAGCTTGGCCACCATCGCCTCGGAGGCGTCGACGCCGTGGACCTCGACGCCCGCACCCGTCAGAGGAACTGCTACCCGGCCGGTGCCGATCGCGAGCTCTAGTGCACGTCCCCCGTCTGCAAGACGGGCGAGAAGGTCGACCGCGCCGTCGGTGTCGAAGAGTTCGCCGTACCAATCGTCGTAGACGTCTGCAATTCGATCCCCGTAGGTCGACGCGTTGTATTCATCCATGGACGACAGTCAACCACGCCGGTAGTACGGCCGGCGTTACCCGCGGCGTCTGTGGGCCCGGGCGCGTCCGGCGGCCTGGAGGATCACCTTCCGGAGCCTGATGGAATGAGGCGTCACCTCGACACACTCGTCCTCGCGTACGAACTCGAGGGCCTGCTCCAGCGACATCGCCTTGTGGGGGATCAGCCGCACAAGCACCTCGCTGGTGGCCGAGCGCATGTTCGTCAGCTTCTTCTCCTTGATGGGATTGACGTCCATGTCGTCGGCGCGGGCGTTCTCCCCCACGATCATCCCCTCATAGACCTCGACGCCGGGAGTAACAAACATCGACCCCCGTTCCTGCAGGTTCAACAGCGCATGGGATGTTGTCAGCCCGCGCCGGTCGGACACAAGGCTTCCGGTGGGCCGGGTGCGCAACTCCCCGTGCCAGGGCTCGTAGCGGTCAAAGACGTGATGAAGAAGACCCGTGCCGCGCGTCTCGCTCATGAACTCGGTGCGAAAGCCGATAAGGGCGCGGGCGGGAACCAGGTATTCCATTCGCACCCAGCCGGTCCCGTGGTTGACCATGTTCTCGAGCCGCCCTTTGCGCAGCGCGAGCAGCTGGGTTACGACCCCCATGAAGTCCTCCGGCGTGTCGATCGTCACTCGCTCCACGGGCTCACATAGCCGGCCATCGATCTCCTTGGTGACCACCTGCGGCTTTCCCACGGTGAGCTCGAAGCCCTCGCGTCGCATCAGCTCGACCAGGACGGCGAGCTGCAGCTCGCCCCGGCCCTGCACCTCCCAGGCGTCCGGCCTGTCGGTGTCGAGGACTCTGATCGAGACATTTCCCACCAGCTCCGCTCTGAGCCTGTTGCTCACCAACCTGGCGGTCATCTTGCCGCCGTCCTGTCCCGACAGTGGAGAGGTGTTGATCCCGACCGTCATCGAAAGACTCGGGTCATCGAAGTGGCTGACCGGGAGGGGGCGCGGGTCGTCGGCGTCGGCCAGGGTCTCTCCGATCGTCACCTCGGGGAGTCCGGCGATGGCAAAGATCTCGCCGGGCCCGGCGGATACCGCATCCACCCGGTCCAGTGCCTCGGTCACGTACAGCTCTGTGATCTTGACCTTCTCTATCGTGTCATCGGCACGGCACCATGCGACCTGCTCTCCTCGCTCGATCGTCCCGTGAAACATGCGGCAGAGAGCCAGTCGACCGACATAGGGTGATGCATCGAGGTTGGTAACGAGCGCCTGCATGGGATGGCTCTCGTCGTAGGTGGGAGGCGGTATGTGATCGAGCAACAACTCGAACAAGGGCTTGAGGTCACTCCCCTCTTGGTCGTCATGAAGCGCCGCCCAACCGGCTCTCGCATTGCAGTAGACGATGGGGAACTCGATCTGTTCTTCATCTGCATCGAGGTCTAAGAACAGCTCGTAGAGCTCATTGACGACCTCGGTGATGCGCGCATCGGGACGGTCGACCTTATTGACGACGAGGATCACTGGAAGCCGCGCCTCGAGAGCTTTGCGCAGCACGAAGCGGGTTTGCGGCAAAGGTCCTTCGCTCGCGTCGACGAGCAGCAGCACTCCATCGACCATGGTGAGGCCACGTTCGACCTCGCCCCCGAAGTCTGCGTGACCCGGCGTGTCAATGATGTTGATCTTGACGTCCCCGTAGCGGACGGCGGTGTTCTTGGCGAGGATCGTGATGCCCTTCTCGCGCTCGAGGTCCATTGAATCCATTACTCGTTCCGCGACGTCCTGAT
The DNA here is from genome assembly GCA_030860205.1 of Actinomycetota bacterium. Taxonomy (GTDB): domain Bacteria; phylum Actinomycetota; class CADDZG01; order CADDZG01; family WHSQ01; genus JACDDL01. The sequence continues at coordinate 29,623 of JALZIQ010000114.1, forward strand.
TGGAGCGGAATGCGCCCGACTGCCACAGCATGGCATCGACAAGCGTGGTCTTGCCGTGATCGACATGGGCAACGATCGCGACATTGCGCAGATCGCCACGGACCGCTCTCATCGTGCGACTGTCGAGAGATAATAGTCTTCGCCGTCGTCGTTCCATTCGAGATCGACATGCCCCTTGGCGCTTGCGGCCTTCGCGAACTGCAGGAAGCCTGAATAGCCGTAGTTCTTCTCGCTGAATCCGTTCTGTCTCTTGCGGAGCTCGTTCTTGAGTCCCGACAAAGGGGGAGAGCCGGAACGCTTCTCGAGGTCGCCGACCACCTCTCGTAGCAGCCCGAAAGCCTTCTCCTCGCCACCGCCGCTGGTGGGAAAGTCTGCCGCCGGATCGCCTTCGGCGCTGCCCGGGTGGAGCTCGACCACCTGCTTGGATTCGAGATGACGCAGCAGCTCGCCCCAGGTTCGAAAGCCGTAGTCGCCTTCAGAGAAGGTTGGGTCCTTGCGCAGGATGGCCCTCTTGATCATCGACGAGATCACCGGTCCATCCGTCGATCGCTTGAGGCCCCGCAGCGTCTGGGTCACCAGGCGGGAGACCTCCGCGAGATCACCCGTACCGCCGTCGGATGTTGGGGTAGTGCCGATCCTGCGAGCCCGCGCACGCGGGGGCTTGGGCGGCTCGCCCGTACCCACGAGGCGTTCGTAGAACAGGAACTCGTCGCACGCCCCCGGCAACAGCTCCGATGTCGAACCCTCGACTCCGATCCCGATGACACGTCGGTTCAGCTCCCGGAGCTTCGACACCAAGGGCGTGAAGTCCGAGTCGCCGGATGCGACCACAAAGGTGGTAATGAAGTCGCGTTGGAACGCAAGCTCAATGGCATCCACGGCCATCTTGATGTCGGCGGCATTCTTCTTGTTCATGCCAAGTCTTTGAGTGATCTCGATCATCTCGATGCGCTGGGCGACAACACCCTGGCGATGGCTCGAAAAAAGGGTCCAGTCTGCATAGGCGCGCCGGACAACGACGCGGCCACGCTCGGAGAGAGCATCCATAACCACCGACATATCGAGGTCGCCGCCACGATCGCGCGCTCCGATCGCCAGGTTCTCGAAATCAACGAATAACGCTATTCGCTCTTCTTCGTCTGCCACTTGTTCACCTCTGCTTGAGAGTCGCTTCCACCCAGTGGTACCTCTTGTACGTACGGGGGGTGCCCGACCACCTTCAGGGCAATCCGGCCGCGGGCTAGGTCCACTATTGCATCACCGGCAAGTGCCTTCCGCCACCCTTGCTGCAGGCGCTGTCCGGCCAGGTCATCCCCACCGGATATCACCGCCGCCAGAAGCGCTTCGACCTGTGCCCTGGTCGCCACCAGCTCGCTTGCCACCTGTCCGGCCTCACAGCGCGCCCTCAGAAGCGCGTCGGCGATGCCCGCAAGCATCCGGGCGCGCATCTGCACGTTCTTGGATGGCGTGGGAGCAAGCGCAGCCGGGGGTGCTGCCTTGCCGCGCGCTACCGCAGCAATAAGCTCGTCTCCGGAGCGCTCCACCTCCTTTGGATTCATGCCGCGAACCCCCATAAGCTCCTTTTTGCTCGACGGTCCCCGGCGCGCAATCTCGGTCAGGGTCACGTCCTTGATCACCCAGCCGCGCGGCACATCCCGGCGCGCCGCGTTCTGCTCTCGCCACCATGCGAGCTCGCGAAGCACGGTGTTCTGGGTGCGCGAGAGGCTGCCCCGGCCCCCGACCTTTTGCCATGCGGAATCGGCATCGACGTCGCGCCCGGCGGTTGTTTCGATGCTTCTCATCTCCTCGTCGACCCACTCGGTACGCCCAAGTCCGGCCAGCTTCTCTTTGAGGTGCTCTGCAATTGCCGCCAGGTAACGGACGTCATCGGCCGCGTAGGTCAACTGCTCTTCGGTCAGAGGGCGGCGGCACCAGTCGGTATAAGACTCGCCCTTCGTGAGCGATACGCCAAGAACCATATTGACGAGATTGCCGTAGGCCAGCGACGCGCCATAACCCGCGAAGCCGGCGGCTCGCTGGACGTCGAAGATCCTTTGAGGAACGACACCCCAGTGCTCGTGGAACAACTCGAGATCCTGCCCTCCCGAGTGAAGGATGATCTCAACCCCCGGATCGGCGACCAGGCCCGCCACCCCCGCCATGTCCAGATCCGCAATAGGGTCGATGAGGAAGATGTTGTCCTCCACCGCCAGTTGGGCAAGGCAGAGGCGGGACCGGTAGGTGCGCTCCCGCCAGAACTCCGTATCGAGAGCGGCCCGCCCCGCGGCGCGACAGAGTTCAAGTACTTCTCCGAGATCGTCTTGGTCGGTCACGAACACGACCTTCGTCGTAGCTGCCCTATTCAATATGACGGCAGCCCCAGCTCGCGTGCGATCAGCATGCGCATTATCTCGGACGTTCCTTCACCGATCTCAAGGACCTTGGAGTCGCGAAAGTGCCGGCACACCGGGAATTCCTCGATATAGCCGTATCCACCGTGCACCTGCACCGCATCGCGCGCCACCTCCACTGCAGTCTCCGACGCGAAGAGCTTTGCCATCGCTGCATGCTTGGTGTAAGGACGCCCCTTCGACTTGAGCCAGGCCGCCTTCAGGTAGGCGGTGCGGGCCAACTCGGTCTTGGTTGCCATGTCGGCGATCTTGAAGCTGATTGCCTGGTAACCGCCGATAACCCGGCCGAAAGCCCGGCGTTCCCCGGCGTACTTCAGGCTTTCGTCGAGGCACCCCTGCGCAAGCCCCACTGCCAGGGCCGCAATGGCTATCCTGCCGTCGTCCAGGATCGACAGGAAGTTGCGCAGCCCGTCACCGCGCCGGCCCAGGAGATTTGCCTGCGGAACCCGGCAATCATCGAACGCCAGCTCGTGTGTGTCGGAGTGGTGCCATCCCATCTTCCGGTAGGCGGGCCCTACCCCGAAGCCCCGGGTGCCGGCCGGGACAATGATGGCCGAGATCTCCTTTGCGTCCCCGCCTTTGTCCGTGATTGCAGTGATCGTTACCAGAGAGGTCATGGGGCTTCCCGAGTTGGTGATGAAGGACTTCGATCCGTTGATCACCCACTCGTCGTCCTCGAGCGTCGCGGTGGTACGGGTCGCCCCGGCGTCGGAGCCCCCTCCGGGTTCGGTCAAACCGTAGCCCGCAAGGGCATCGCCCGACACGAGGGGGGGAAGCCAGGTGTTCTTCTGCTGCTCCGTCCCGAAACGGTAGATGGGCATGGCGCCGAGCCCGACTGCGGCTTCGAGGGTTATCGCGAGCGAAGAATCGACCCGTGCGATCTCCTCGATCGCGAGGCACACCGTGACGAGATCACCGCCGGCGCCTCCGTACCTCTCCGGAAAGGGCAGACCGAAGAGGCCGAGATCCGCCATCTGCTTGACCGCGTCGAGGGGGAGCTCCCCCTCGAGGTCCCAGCGCTCGGCGTGGGGGCGGATGGCGTCGTCGACGAACGATCTGACGACGCCGACGAAACTCAGCTGCTCGTCGGAGAGGTCGAAGTCCATTGCGCCGATCAGCCTATGTCGCCCGGTGAAAGGCTGCAGTGATGTTGAGAGCGCAACGTCTCCCTTGCGATCGACGAAACCGTCCCCCGATCCCAGGAGCCGTGGATGTTTCCTTCCTTCTTTTTCCATTAGACCCCCCTTTCGGGTACCATGGGCCCAGTGTCTTGAGGCAACAGTGCTTCTCGATAAAGGCAACCCCGTCGTGAGGCGGGTACGCAAAGTCAGGGACCTCCGAAGCCGGAGACCGCCCAGCTACCGAAAGGAGTGATTCGAATGACGCTTCGAGCTGTATTTCAAGCGAAGCCGGTTCGCATCGCAGCAGGTCTTTCCCTCGCCCTCTACTCCAGCATCGCCTTCATGGCGCTGCCGGCGAGTGCGGGCATCGACTCAGACGGCGACGGGATGCCCAACCGGTGGGAGCGCAACAACGACCTGAGGCCCTTCGTGGCCAACGCAGACGGTGACCCCGACCACGATCGTCTGGCGAACCTCGGCGAGTACCGGAACCACGCCGAGCCCAAGGACGAGGACACCGACAACGACGGGCTGGACGACGGCGACGAGGTCAAGAAGGACGCGTTCGACCGCTTCGACGTCGATGACAACGACTCCGACGACAACGGGGTCGAGGACGGCGACGGCGACGTCGACGACGACGGCACCGACAACGAGGATGAGGACGACGCGACCGAGGAATGCGTCATGGACGACGACGACCGGGACGACGACGGCCTCGACGACGAGGACGAGAACAGGCCCGGCGACGTGAAGGTCGTAGACGGGGACTTCAACACCAACCCCGGAGCCTCCGACACCGACGGCGATGACATCGAGGACGGCAACGACGACTCCGACGATGACCTCCTGCCCGACGAGGACGAGGACGACGACGACGCTGAGGTCGACGACTGCGAAGGGGCCGAGATCGACGAGGACGAAGACGACCTCGAGGACCTTGGATAGCCTCCAGGATTACCGGCCAACGACGGGGGCGGCCCGCTTGGGCCGCCCCCGTTTCCTCTTGCCCTATCCAAAAAAGGTGGCGTGGTGGCCGGATCCCTCAACTCCATGGAGTAGACGGTCACCCATCTGGTGCTCAGGAGGGCAGGCACCCTGAAAAAGAAAGAGAATCGACTTCCTTGACGACTCTGGCGGCGTCCTCGGCGCGACAACCCAGCCCGCTCGGCGATCGCCGGCGCCGGTGCCTCTGGTTCAGATAACCAAGACCCATCTTCGTCCCTCGAAGGCTCCTTCCTCGAGGACCTCCCGCCCACCGATGAGCTCGTTTGCGGGGAGCACCACGTAGTCGGGCCTGAAGCCTCCCGCGGCCATACGACGGTCCCACGCCTCCGCCAGGTCGGAGAAGCGCACCCGGAGGTCGTTGCCCTCCAGGGTCGGGTCGTCGTAGTCGGCGAGCCTCCCCCCGGAGAACTGCCACAGGGCCCATGCGAGCCCGTCCGACCCTTGCACCCTCACGATGTCGTCCGGGTCGAGGTGGGCGGCGGCGCGCCGGACGAACGAACCCGCGGACAGATCAGGAGAGGCGTAGACCCACCCATTGTCGCCTTGTCTCAGGATGTCGCCCATCTGCAGGGAGGCAATTGCGGGCGACGCGGCCCCCAGTCCCAGCAGCAGTCCGCTACCTGCGGCCGCTAGGGCCCGAGACCGCCTCGCGATCAGCCGGTACAGGGCAAGCAGCGCAACCCCGGCAAAGGCGGTCCCAAGAAGATGCGCCACCGGCCACACCCGTCCCTGGTGCAGCAGCGTTCCGTTGCCCGCAAACCCGCCGCGGGCGCCGCGCGCCAGCATGGTGCCACCCACCCACACCGCCGTCGAGGCAGCCCACGCCAGCAGGACGGCGGCCTCGGAGCGCTCTCCGTCTGCGAGCCTCGGGCCCTGCCGGCCGGCCAGGGCGAGGCCGGCCGCCGCCAGAGGGAGCAGGAGCCCCCACGACGCCAAGGCAGTGGCCAACGGCCACTCCATGCCCAGCACCGAGACGTCCACGAACCCCCCGAACCGGACATAGGCGGCCGCCACGGGGCCAGCCCAGAACGCGAAGACGACCGCCGCAGTTCCCCCCATGGCGAGATAGACCCCGCCGTCGCGCTTCCGGCCCGCCAGGGCTGCGGCGAGGGCCGCCCACACCGCCGACGTCAACAGGAGAGGGACGCTCAGGAGCCCCACCGCCCCCATCACAGCGCCGCAGAGGACGGCGGTGCCCCGTCCTGGGGCCTTCAGCGCGGTGAGGGCGAGCACGCCTGCGAGGGCAACCAAGACCAGAGCGAGCTCACGAGGGAGTGCGGGGGGGAGCAGCGAATACAGGGCGTTCGGGGAGGTCACCACCAGGTCCGCGCTCCCGATCGCCTCCGAGGGACTGGTGACGAGCTCGGGATGGTCGGTGAGCAGCCATCCCAGGCCGCCGACGAGTCCTGCCGCGGCCGCCCCGGGCGCGCCGGCGCGCCGGTCGAC
>JALZIQ010000004.1 GCA_030860205.1 Actinomycetota bacterium
CCGCCGTTACCTTGCCGGATGGTGTAACGGCAGCACGAGTGACTCTGAATCACTTAGTCCAGGTTCGAATCCTGGTCCGGCAGCCACAAAAAAAGTTCATTTGCAGGTAATTTATGAGCAAGATCCGTTGCATCTTCCGGTCCAACCAAGAGGTTGACCAAGACCAGAGCCAGCGACGTTACTCTGGGTCGGTTAGCCTTGGTTCGGTCCGGGTAGGGTAACATTCCGACGGCCTCCGTATGTGGGCTTAGTCTCATTGGCGCTGATCCCGGACCCTCCCGACCCCCTCGACCCACACGGGAGATACTCGCTGGCCCGGGCCCGGGCGGACTGGAGCCCATCGGGGCCGTCGGCTTCGAGACCGTCATCTCCTTTCGCACAGACGAGCCGTACGTGGCCGCCATGACCAAGGATCGCTCGGGGCGGGTGCTGGGCACCTCCGAGGCCGTCAATTGGGGAAGCTGAGGCCGTGGTGGCCACAGGCCGTTCACGGGGGTCGTCTCGGGCGGAACTTCGAGCGTATTGCCCGGTTGACCGGTGTCCTCGCCGTCGCCTCAGGCGCGTGGTACGCCCTTGGGACGCTGGAAATCGTGACCTACCCATTCTACTAGCGGGGTTGCGCCGCGCGCGGCAGCCCGAAGTGCCCCCGGCACCGTAGGAGCCTCGCCGTAGCGACGCGATACACACCACGAGCTTGAAGAATATACCCTACTGGGGTATCTTTGAGGCATGAGGCTCGCGTTCGCAACCGGAGAGGGGCGGGACCGTCGGGTGGGCCTGCTCGTGCCGCTCCTGGTGGTGGCCCTGATCTTTTGCCACGGTTTCTTCGGCGGGCTGCACCTTATCTCCGGCTCTTCGGCGCAAAGAAGACGGCTGCTTTTTCAGGAACTCCCTTTCCTGTCTGAGGGTCTTATTCTCCCGGCGTAGCTTGCTCAACTCCTCCCGCTCGTCCGTGGTGAGCCCCTCGCGCTCGCCCTCGTCGACCTCGTGCTGGCGAATCCACCTCCTCATCGACTCGCTGGCTATGCCCAGCTCCTCGGCCATCTTCGGGATCGACTTCTCGGAGGAGCGATAGAGCTCGACGGCTTCCCGCTTGAACTCCGGTGGGTAGTGCGGTGTTGGTCCCGGCACTCGGACCTCCTTTCGGGGGACTCACAGTCCCCACTCTAGAGTGTCCGTCTTACCGGGGGAAGCCCACTCCTCTCCAGTGACAGGGTGAGGTTCTTGCGGTGGTTGCCCGCCGCGTTCGGGTCGCTGTCGTCCCGGGAGAGCGTGTACTTCGTTGCGAGGACGAAGCGGTCGCGGCGACCTGCCAGGAGCTCGCCTAGGATGCTCTCGCTCTCTCCGTAGGTGCTGGCCGTGTCCACGACGTTGCCGCCGGCATCGGCGTAGCGGTCGAGGCTGCGGCGGCCCTCTTCCGGCGGCGTGTACGCCCCGCCGAAGGTCATCGCGCCGAGGAACAACTCGGAGACCCGCAGCCCGGTCTGGCCCAGCAGTCGGTAACGCATTGATCTCCTCTCGTAGGTGCGGTTCGTGTCGGCTACGTCCAGGGAATCGCAAGCTGGCTTTCTCACGGCGTCAAGGCAGGTAGCCGTGCAGGAAGACGCGGACGCCGGAGGTGACGATCTCGTCGATCTCGGATTCGCGGGTGGCGCCGAGGCCGTGTTGGAACGGGATGGCGCCCTGGACCAACAGCATGAAGTGAACGGCCGCTCGATCGGGGTCGTCGATGCGTAGCAGTCTCTGCTCCGCCAACCGCCGCATGCGGCGGGCGAGCTCGCCGAGGACCCGGAGCGGCCCGGCCTCCCGCCAAGCGTCGAGCGCGGCCCGCGGGATGTGCCCGGCCTCGGCGTTGATCTGCCGGACCAGGGCGAAGTGGTCGGCGTAGTCGGTCATCGGGGTCGCCAGGGCCAGGCCGAACTCGATCAGGTCGGGCTCCAGGTCCGTGACCTTTCTCAGGTAGCCTTCGATGATCGCGATCTGGGCCTCGGCGACCCGTGCCGCACTCTCCTGGATGACGGTCTGGAAGAGCTGCGCCTTGTCCTGGAAGTGGTTGTAGATGGTGCGCGTGGACACGCCAGCCTCCGCAGAGATCGCATCGATGCTCGCGCGGGTGTAGCCGTCCCGCGCGAACACCGTCAGAGCGCCAGCGAGGATCGCCCGGCGCTTGTCGGCCAGTCCCCCGCGGGGTCGTGTCCTCGCTGCATCGCGCCCGGTCATCCTCGGCCCTCGCTGAATTTTACAATTATCGTTTTACTTTTTGCCATGTACGTTGTACTATATCATGCGTGGCCGTCTGGAGCACGCAGCGAACCGAAGGAGGAGATAGAAGTGCACCAACATTACCGCCTCCGCGAAAACGGATGAAGGAGTGACCATGGGTTTCACGACCGACACCATCTAGGACCGTATGGCGATCATCGAGCTGCTCGACCGGCTCGAGATGGCGCTAGATCTCGGGGACGCCGGGGCCTAGCCGACGGGTTCGCCCCCGACGGCCCGATCGACGCCGCGTCCCACCAGGCCGAGGGCAGACAGGCGTTGAGGGAGATGATTTCCGGGATGCACGCCTCCGGGTTCCTTCCGAGCAACGTCGGACCACAGCGACGGCCGACCGCGACAGCACTGGAGGGAAGATGAGCACGTTCACCGAAGCCGAAGTCGAGTATCTGAACAGCCAGCCGCTCGGGCGCCTCGCGACGGTTGGTCCCGATGGCAGGCCGCACGTCACGCCGGTCGGGGTTTTCTATGACCCCGAGACTCAGACCATCGTGATCGGCGGTCACGCCGGCAGCAACATGGCCACGAGCAAGAAATTCCGCGACGCCCGGCGCAACCCCAACTTGGCGTTCGTCGTCGACGATCTCGCCTCCGTCGACCCATGGACGCCCCGCCTCTTGGAGATCCGCGGGCGAGCCGAAACCTACACCGACGGAGGCGAAGAGGTCGGCAAGCGCATCGGCGCGAACATGCCGTTCGACCCCGCGTGGATCCGCATCCGCCCGCGGCGGATCCTGGCGATGGGCATCGACGACGGCCCGTTCGAGCTGTCCGCGCGTGATGTTGCGTGAGCACCGCACGACCCGGAGCAAGCAGCAAACCGAAGGAGGAAGACGGATGACCAGGATCGCCATCATCATCGGGAGCACCCGTCCCGGCCGGCGAGGAGAAGCCGTGGGCCGGTGGGTCGAGGAGGTCGCCGGCCGGCATCCCGCCGTCACGGCCGGTGAGGCGACCTTCGAGGTTGTCGACCTGGCCGAGGTCGGGCTGCCGTTGTTGGACGAGCCCGTTCCCGCGATGTTCGGGGAGTACCGCAACGCGCACACCAGGAGGTGGGCTGAGACGATCGGCTCGTTCGACGGGTTCGTGTTCGTGACCGCAGAGTACAACCACTCCGTCCCCGCCGCGCTCAAGAACGCGATCGACTTCCTGTTCGCGGAGTGGAACGACAAGGCGGCGGGGTTCGTCAGCTACGGCGTGCACGGCGGAACCCGTGCCGTGGAGCACCTGCGCCTGAGCATGGCCGAGCTGAAGGTCGCCGACGTGCGCACCCAGGTCGCGCTGTCGGTGTTCACCGACTTCGAGATCACCGACCCGACCGAGCCCGGCGTGTTCGCGCCGGGCGAGCATCAGGAGCCGACTCTGAACGAGATGCTCGACGAGGTCATCGCATGGTCCCGGGTCCTCAAACCGCTGCGCGATCACCGAACCGCATCCGCAGCCAGATGAGCGAAGGGGACGCAGGAAGAGGGCCATGACGAACGCGAACGAACTCGCAGGCAGTAGGCTGGAAGAGCTGCTGTCGCTTGATGGCCGAACGGCCGTCGTGACCGGCAGCGCGTCCGGGATCGGTCTGTCGATTGTGAAGCGGTTGCACGAAGCCGGGGCCAGGGTGGTCGTCGGTGATCTGGACGCGGAGAGGGCCGAAGCCGTGGCGAAGGACGTAGACGTTAGCGGGAAAGCCGTCATCGGCCGGTCACTCGACGCGTCGGACGCCGCTTCCATCCGCTCCGTTGTCGATGAGACCGTCCGCAGCTTCGGCCGCCTCGACATCTGGGTCAACAACGCCGGCGTCCATCCGAGTCAAGCCGTTTTGGAAACGACGGACGAACAGCTCGACTTCGTCTTGAACCTGAACCTGCGCGGCGTCTTCATAGGCGCCCGGGAAGCCGCAATGCGGATGGCCGAAGTAGGCGGCGGAGTGATCGTGAACATCGTGTCGGTGGCGGCATTCAACGCCAGCAACGGCGCGAATCCGGCGCACTACGTCGCCTCGAAGCACGGTGTCGCCGGTCTTACCAAGAGCCTCGCGGTGGAGCTTGGACCCCGTGGCATTCGCGCGGTCGCCGTCGCCCCCACGCTCACGGAGACCCCCGGGGTGGAAGCCGAGCGCGCCGCGGGGTTTGGAGACGCGCTCGACGCATACGCGGCGGGCCTGCCCCTCGGACGGCTCGGACATCCCGATGACGTCGCCTGCGTCGTCCTCTTCGCCGCGAGTGACCTCGCGGCTTTCGTGTCCGGGAGCGTCATTGCCGCCGACGGCGGCGACCTGGCACGGTGAGCTAAGGGCGCTGCGTACGCCAGCATCCCCCTACTCTTGTTGAGAATGCTGACCCGACAGAGATATCAACGGAAGAGAAGAACAGCATCGGAGGTTCTACCGTGAAAGCTACGCTCAGCCCGGAGCCCAGGAGGCTCCTCGACGATCTGATCCTACTGGAGCACACCGACCCCGGGGCCCGGCCGGCGGGGATGTCCACCAACGCCTACGCCCTTCTGGACGACGGCAAGGCCTTGCTCGTGGACGCCGCCTTCGATTTCCTCCGTCCCCCAACCCGCGAGATCGCCGACGAAGGCTATCCGCCTGCCGGGCTCCTCCTGTCCCACCGCCACCTGGCCGGCAACGGGGACATGTTCGAGGCCTTCGGGGAGGAGTTCGGCGTCCCGATCTTCCTGCACCCGCTGGACGCCGCACACCCTCAGGCCGGGGGTGCCGGCGTGAAATTTCGGGACCCGATGGAGAGCCCGCTGTTCGCGGAGTTCGGCGCGGAGGTCATCCATTTCCCCGGCCAGACCGAGGGCAGCGTGATGCTCTACCGCCGGCGCGACGGGCTCCTCTTGGCAGGAGATTCCGCGATGGGTCCCACCAACCCGCAGACCGCCAGCGGCGTAGAGCGCCTGATCCGCCCGCCGGTGTTCACCAGCACCGACGACGCGCAGTTGCGGCGGAACTGGATCGAGTTCGATAAGCCAGTGGCTCACCTCGGCCCTTACCACGGCAGCGTCTACGTCGGCCGCAGCGAGGCGATGGAAGAACTCATGCGCCCGCTCGTGCGGGAGGAGCCGACACTGGGAGTCGAAGGATAAACACACCACGAGCAAGGACCGGGAGGTGACCGGATGATCACCATCAAAGAACAGAACGAGGGCGTTGTCCTCATGAACGGCCTCACCGTCGACCCCGAGCGACCACCGGACCCGGAGCTGGACGAAGCGATCCCCCAGGCAGCCTCGGCACCGAGAGGGCTCTGGATCCGCCGCTGGAGCGCCGGAGAAGCCAGCGAGTAAGGAGGAAAGAGCCATGACACGCACAGCCCCCGATTGGGACGCGCTACAAGGCGATATCTCGGGCAACGTGGTCCTCCCCTCCTCACCCGAATACGACTCGGCACGAAAATCAGCCATCGCCCGCTTCCACGGCGTGCGTCCGCGGGCCGTCGTGCTGTGCGAGTCTCCTGAGGACGTCTCCGGGACGATCTCCTTCGCGCGTCGGCACGGGCTTCGGACGGCTACCCGCAGCGGAGGGCACTGCTTCGCCGGTCGCTCATCGACCGAAGGGATCGTCATCGACGTCTCCCCCATGCGCTCGGTGTCGGTCTCGGGCGGGATGGCGACGGTGGGCGCGGGCGCCCGGCTAGGCGACGTGTACGATGCGCTGGCCGAACACGGTCTCACCATCCCGGCAGGCTCCGGCCCCCCGGTCGGGATCTCCGGCCTCGCTTTAGGCGGCGGGCTCGGCATCCTCGGCCGCAAGCACGGCCTGACCTCCGATCACCTGCTCGGAGCACAGATCGTCTTGGCGGACGGGAGCATCATCCAATGCGACGAGCACCACGATGGGGATCTGTTCTGGGCGTTGCGCGGTGCCGGCGGAGGCAACTTCGGCGTGGTCACGTCCCTCACCTTCGACACCATCCCGGCGCCAGCCGCGACGGTCTTCCACCTCCTCTGGCCGCACACCCACGCGGCAGCGGTGATACACGCGTGGCAGGAGCGGGCGCCCACGGCTCCCGACGAGCTCGCGGCCAGCCTGCTGCTGAGCGCCTCGGGTGACGTCGATGAGCCACCTGCCGTCAACGTGTTCGGGTCCATGCTCGGCGCCGAGTCCGACGCCGCAGATCCGCTCGACGAGGTGGTCATCCGGGCGGGCGCGGACCCGACATCGGTTTTTCGCAAGCGGATGTCCTACCTTGAAACGAAGCGGTACCTGGCCGAACTCGGCGACGCGATGGCCGGTGATCGGCCGCAGGGCCACCCCTTCAGCAAATCCGAGTTCTTCCGTAGGCCGCTGCCCACGGAAGCCATCGAGGCGCTCGTGGAGAACTTTACGACGGGACGGTCTGCGGGTCAGTCGCGCGAGCTGGACTTCACGCCCTGGGGCGGAGCGTACAATCGCGTGCCCGCGGACGCCACTGCCTTCGTCCATCGCGACGAGCGCTTCCTGCGCAAACATGTCGTCGAGATAGACTCCGAGGCGCCCAGCGCCGAAAGGGAGGAGGCGCGGGTCTGGCTGGCGCGGTCGTGGGGGTCGGTGCATCGGTGGGGCTCGGGGGGCGTCTACCAGAACTTCCCCGACCCCGACCTCGCGGATTGGGAGCGCGCTTACTACGGGACCAACCTCGGGCGCCTGGTGCGCGCCAAGAGAAAGTACGAGCCCGACAACTTCTTCCGCTTCCATCAATCGCTTCCGAACCATGTCCCGGGAAGCGGCGCGTTGCCATGAAGGCCCACGGCGGGCCGACGACCGCGGTCCAACGCCCCCGTTACCACACGCCCACCGTGCATTCGGGTGTTCCTCTGAGAGTATCCATCCCCGAGGGCTACATAGAGACGGACATGGGCCGAGACACTCTATTCCGCCGTTTCGGCTGGCTACCGGAACTGCAAATCGAAACCCTGGCCGCCCGATCCGAACTCTTCCACCAACACACGATCGAAAAACCGACCAACGAGGACGAAGACAGCTGACGAACGAAATGGTGCCAGACCGGGAAGAAAATGGTTGAGACTTCGAGAATTCCGGTAACGTTTCATTCATAAGGCCGCGAGGCACCTCCACATTCTCTAGATCGTTCAGCCCGATCAGCTCGGCGCCGGTCTTGGGGAGTTCGCGCGTCAAGCCTGTACGAAGGTCCAGGCCGAAAACCGTCCCCTCGCACGATGCACCAATCCCCCTCTCACCCCACCATAAAGGCGCACCACGCAAGCCAGAAGAGGAGGGTGCAAATGGACGATGAGCCACTGGCACTGTTTGAGCGCGAAGTGAAGAGCTTTCCGGGGGTCGCAACTGGCGATGTCGGAAGCAGCGGACTTGGGTCCGGTTATTGTCGGGTGGAGCCTGGACACCTGCTCGGGGGCAACGACAGGGTGGGGTTGTGATGGCGTCCGACGATCGCACGGCGGTGACGGTAATCGGCCTGGGCGCGATGGGCTCGGCACTGGCCGGTGCTTTTCTGAACAACGGTCACCCAACGACCGTCTGGAATCGTTCGGCGGGCAAGGCTGATGACCTCGTCGCCAAAGGAGCGATCCGCGCGGCCTCGGTCGCCGACGCGGTCCGGACGAGCCCTCTGGTGGTCCTCTGCGTATTGGACTACGCGGCCGTGCGCGAGATCCTCGACCCTCTGGGCGACGCCGTGTCGGGCCGGGTCCTGGTGAACCTGACCACCGGGACGCCGGATCAGGCCCGCGAGGCGGCCGGGTGGGCGGCGGAGCGTGGCGCCGAGTATCTCGACGGGGGGATCCTGGCCGACCCGGAACAGATCGGGACGCCCGGAGCCCGCCTTTACTACAGCGGATCGCGGGGTGCCTTCGAGACCCACCAGGCGACGCTGAAGGTCCTGGGTGAGGCCACCACGTATTACGGTACCGACGCCGGCCTGGCCTCCGTCTACTTCATGGCCCTGATCGGCCTGAGCTACGAGATCTGGATCGCCTACCTCAACACCCTGGCCCTGGTTGGCGCCGAGAACGTCGACGCGATGACGTTCGCCCCGTCGGCGGCCGAGGTGCTCACCCCCACGATCGAGTTGCTGACCGAGTTCGCACGCGCGGTCGATGAGAGAGATTATCCGGCCGTTGCCGGTCCCCTCAGCACGCACGCGGCATTGATGGACGACCTCATAGATACCTGGCAGGCCCGTGACATCGATGTCGAACGTCTGAAGCATATTAAGACCATCATCGATCGACGGGTCGCCGAGGGCCACGGCGCCGACGGCTTCTCGAGCCTGATCGAGACGATCAAGGATCAGAGAAAGGATCTTTCATGAACACGGGCACCGTGCCAGGTCCGGTGCCGCTCGGCACGCGGCATATGGACATGGTGTTCTTCCTCTACCCCACAGAGGAGGAGGCACTACGCGGCACAGCCTATGGCGGAACCGGGTTCCTCGTGCGATGCGCGAGTCCGCAGAGCAGGCCTTGGCGCCTGAGATGACGAACAAAGGCTTGCGCCCCAAGCCAATGCGAAACACGAAGCCCGCGCTTGAAACGTCTGTTCAGAAAGACATCGAAGACAGGCTGAAAACACACGCAGCAGCGATGGCAAATCAGGCCGGATTCGCTAGACGGAGCCGTCCCGACGCTAGATTTGCGGGGGCGGGCCGAAGAATCCCGCGATCTTGATCAGCCGCCCGTCGGGGCCGGTTTCGCCGAAGTCAATCGAGGTATCGCCAGCCGTCCCGTCAGCGCGCACCAGCCGCCACAGGAAGCGCAGCACATTGTGGTGGGTATCGATGCCGCTGACGAATTCGAGCCTCGCGCCCGGTCGCCCGGCCTGAACTTTCGAGATGTGCTGGGACAACGCCTCGCGCCCGGTCAGTTCGACGTTCGGATCGACATAGACTCCGCGATCGGCCCAGCACTGTTCAAGTATCCTGTTGCGCGCCGAGGGGTCGGCCTCGTTCCACGCCGCCATATACTGGGTTACGGCCCTTAGAGTGTTGTCAGTGTCCATGGATTCCCCCTCGACCATCTAGTTTATCGCGCATCACATAGCTTTATCGTCAAAATTTGTCCGCGGCAGCCGGCCGATGAGCCTCGGCGTCTTTCACCGCTTCCTGAGCCACAAGCTCGCTTCGAAAGCGCCGCGGGGCAGTGGAGAAGCCAAATTAAGGGGAAGCGCCGGAAATAGCCTTCGGCGGCTAACCGTCGCTGCTCTTCGTCAGTTTCTCCTTTTGCCGCATCTCCTCCTCTCTGAGTTGCACGCGCGAAACTTGGAGCAGCTGCTTAGCCAGCGACTTAAACCGCTCCATCGGACTTGGTTCGGCGTCTCGCTCGTTCGGAGAGAGGCTTGCCTCTCCCCTGGCGACCTGCGTTTCAGGCCGCGGCTGCTTTCGATCCATCGCTAGTCAACTCGCTGTAGGTGAGCCGGAGCCCCGTCACCCACGATAGCACGCTTGAGAACCGGCCATAGTCGTTGTCGGTGCGCGCGTTGAAACGTAACACTTGTTGAGACCTCGCCAAGAATTACGAACGCCCGCGCGGAGCCAGAGAAGGCAGAACGCGTGCCGCCAGCGGACGGGCCGCAGGATGCGAGCGTGGAAGAGTCCCCGAACGTACGCGCGATCGCCGTGCCCTACGATGACGGAAGGTCATACCGACCGACGATCGGAAGTGGCTCGGCTGCTTTGTGGGCGACTCCGAGCAATGGGACCGCGAGGAGGGATCGTTCTCGGTATCATTGAGGCCGACGATGTTCGAGGATCCCAACAAACCCGAAAACGGCTCAGACCTTGCGTCGAAGCACGTGGATGGTCCAGGTGAACGCGACGACGCGGGGCGACACAGCGCAAGGGCCACGCCGGACCGAGATGCCCTGGTATGGCCCGCGACGCTCGTGGTCGTCGCCTGCTGGTGCGTCGGGGCTCTTGGCATAGGCGTGAACACGGCCCAAACCTTGTGGGAATGGGTGCCCGTGCTCCTTCTCGGAGGAGCGATGCCGGTGTTCTTCCTGTGGCTGACCGATCGCATCTTGTCCTCCCGGCAGGAAGGCTTCTCGTCGCCGAGCGCGAAGGACAAGGAGAGCGAGCTCCTGGAGGCGCTCGGCGAGCGCGGCGAGATGACCCCCATCACGGCGGCCATGCGGACGTCCCTGACCGCCGACGAGGCCTCCGGGATGCTCGAGGGGCTGGCCCGCAAGGGCTACCTGCGACCGCGGGAAGAGGACGGCGTCAGGTCCTACGCCCTTCGCGAGGTCGACCTGCGCGGGTTGCCGCCCGGCGCCCTCGCGGCCTCCGGACCCCGGTTAGAGCGAGCGTCCCGACCGCTCGACGATCCCCTGAGCGAGCGCGAGCTGGAAGTCCTGGCGCTCCTGGCCTCGGGCAGGACCACCACCGAGATCGCCTCAGAGCTGCACATAGCCGCGGGCACGGTCAAGACCCACGCGAACAACATCTACCGCAAGCTCGGCGCCAACAAGCGCTCCGAAGCCCTGGACAGGGCCAGGGAGCTGAACCTGATCCCGTAAGCCCCGCTCTTCGGGTGCCGCCTGCGAGAAGGCCCCTCCGAAGCCTCCTAAATTCTCCATAACCCCACGCTAAACCATAAGAATACACCGTTTCGGCGGATGTCTCTGCAACCGGTTTAGCCCTACGTTGGAGTGCGGAACGAGCAAGAAACAAGGAGGCAGAGGCCATGGAAAAGCTCTCTCGATTCGTGCTCCGACGCAAGCTTCTGGTGAGCCTGCTGACCCTGGCGGCGTTCGCCGTCGGGCTCGCGGCGACGGTGGTGCTGATCCCCAGCGTGTCTGAGAAGAACGCCTATCCCAGCCTGCCGGCGTACGAGGCAAACCAACAGATCACGCAGACTTACGGCAACGGCGGATACGAAAGGCCTTTCGTACCCGTCGTCACCCTCCCCGAAGGAATGACCGTCGACAGTCCGGGGGTGGCCGGCGCGCTCGATCGCGCCTTCGCGGCCGTGGCCGACGACAACGATGCCCGCGTCGTGTCCTACGCCGATACCGGTGACGGGAGTTTCGTAGGTGACGACGGGCGCACCACCTTCGGACTGGTGTTCGGCGGACCGGTCGAGCAGGGCGGGATACCCGGCAGCGCGCTCGGCGAGACTCCCGACCTGACACCGATCATCGTCGAGGCCATGGAGCCTGAGTTGCCGGCGGGCGCGACGTTGCGCGTTACCGGCCTCGACACGCTGGCAGAGACCGGCGACCAGGGCGGTCTGAACGTCCCCGTCAAGCTCCTGGTCGGAACCATCGTCTCGATCGTCGTGCTCTTGTGGATCTTCCGGTCGGCACTGGCGTTCGTCCCGCTTCTCATCGCGCTGGTCGCGATTCCCATTTCCTTTATCGCCTTGCTGGGCGTGAGCACGGTCGTCGAGGTTCACGAGACCACGTTGATGATGCTTCCTCTGTTCGGGTTGGGCATCGCCATCGACTACGCGTTGCTCCTGGTCACCCGGTGGCGTGAGGAGCGGGCGCGGGGCCACCGGGGCGACGAGGCCGTGCACCGGGCTATGGCGACCGCCGGGCACGCGGTGCTGTTCAGCGGTGGCGCCGTGGCCATTGGCCTTTTCACGATGATCGTGCTGCCGATCCCGTTGCTGCGTAGCCTCGGCATCGGCGGGACGCTTACCGCGGCGGCCAGCGTCCTGGTCTCGCTCACCTTGCTGCCGATCATCCTCGCCAAAACCGGCGACCGACTGGACCGCGGGCGCCTCCCGACCGCGAGCCGCGAGACATCGGCGCGGCGGCCAGGGGAGGAGTCCTACAAGGAGGCCACGGCCGGCCGTAGCTGGACCGCCTGGGCCCGCGGGGTCGTCCGGTTCCGCTGGGTGGCCACTCTCGGCGCCGGCGGGGTCCTGATCACCCTGACGATCATCGGGCTCGGCATCAACCTCTCCATCCCGGAGACCAGGAACCTCGCCGCCTCCGGCCCCGGCCACGAGGGCCTGGTCGCACTTCAAGACGCGGGGATTCCGTCCGGGACGCTCACCTCGTTCGACGTTTTCGTCCCGCCCGGCACCGACCCGACCACAGTCGCGTCGGAGCTGGCAGCGCTGCCCGGGGT
>JALZIQ010000051.1 GCA_030860205.1 Actinomycetota bacterium
CATGCTGCGGCCCTCCACCACCACGGCATCGACAACGTAGCGAGCCAAATCCACGGGCCACCTCCCGAGCTAGGGGTGTCCACTATGGCTCGCGACATCTGTCCACTATCCGGTGAAACCAGACACCCCCTCTCGCACCTCTGTCCTCCTGCAACCTGGCAGGCCGTTAGATACTGAACAATGACGGCGTCCGACTCTTGAGCCCGTGCCGGAGGGCAGCCCCACCAACCGCTCAAGTCTTTTAAGCGGCAGACTACATAGCCGCGTGCTTAGCCGATAGTTGCACGAGCTCCTTCTGGAAGTCGAGCAGCGGTTCTTCGCCTTCGGGCGTCGGGTGGGTCCAGACGCCGTCGGCCCCCAGCTCCCAGGCAAAGATATTTCGCGAGAACGCCAGCTCGAGCAATGACTTCAATCGCTCCGAGAGCTCCGGCGCCTGGACGGGGGCCAGCACCTCCACACGCCTGTCGAGGTTTCGGTGCATCACGTCGGCGCTGCCTATGTAGATCTCTTCGAGCCCTTGGTTCCGGAAGTAATAAATTCTTGAGTGTTCGAGGAAGCGACCGAGGATGCTTCGGACCCGGATCGTCTCGCTTATTCCCTCCACGCCCGGCCGGAGCGCGCAAATACTGCGCACGAACAAGTCGATCTGTACACCGGCACGCGACGCGGCATACAAGGCCTCGATCACTCTCTCATCAACCAGGCTGTTGACCTTGATCGCTATGTGTCCCGGCTTCTTTGAGGTACTTGAGTCCGCTTCTCGTTCGATCATGCGGATCAGGGTTTTTCTCATTTCATCGGGCGCGACGACCAAGTGGCGGTAGCTGTGCTGCCGCGAGTAACCCGTCAGATGGTTAAAGAGGTCGCTGACATCGGCGCCTATCTCGCGGTCGGAGGTGAACAGGCTCATATCCTCGTAGATGCGCGCCGTCTTTGGATTGTAGTTTCCGGTACCGACGTGGACGTAGCGACGAAGCTCATCGCCCTCCTGACGAACGACCAGGCAGAGCTTGCAGTGCGTCTTCAATCCCACCAGACCGTAGACCACATGACAACCGGCTCGCTCCAGTGTTCGGGCCCAGTTGATGTTGTTGCGCTCATCGAAGCGTGCCTTGATCTCCACCAAGACGACGACCTGCTTGCCTGCTTCAGCAGCTTCTATCAGCGCGTCTACGATAGGACTGTCCCCCGAAGTGCGGTAAAGCGTTTGCTTGATCGCCAGCACAGTCGGATCTGCAGCCGCCTGCTCGATGAAGCGTTGAAAGCTCGTTAGGAACGACTCGTAGGGATGATGGATCAGCAAATCCTGTTCCCGAAGCAATCCGAACATGTCCGGGGGATTGTCTTCGGAGGGCAACAGCACCGAAGGGGTTACAGGCTGAAAAAGCTCGTCCTTGAGGTCCGGGCGATCGAGATCGTAAAGATCCGACAGCCCTGAAAGATCCAATGGGCCCGGGAGGCGATGTACATCCTTCTGTTCGATCTGGA
Source organism: Actinomycetota bacterium (assembly GCA_030860205.1). GTDB lineage: Bacteria > Actinomycetota > CADDZG01 > CADDZG01 > WHSQ01 > JACDDL01. Next base: position 1,489 of record JALZIQ010000051.1, read on the forward strand.
TCTCGCGCGTGAGCAGGTCGAGAACGTGCGGGGGCATGTTCTCTTCGACCTCCATTCGCACCGCCGGGCTGAAGCGGTTCTTCTGCAGCTCGGCCTCCAGTGCCTCGAGGAGGTCCTCAGCACCGTCGTCGTTAACCTCCAGGTCAGCGTTTCGGGTCACCCTGAAGGCATGGTGTTCGACAACTTTCATTCCCGGAAACAGCTTCTTCAGATTTGCGGCGATGACGTCTTCGATTGGGACAAACCGCTGGCCTTCCGAAAGCTCGACCAGGCGAGCCAACAGCGGAGGCACCTTGACCCTCGCAAAGTGTGACTTATTGCTTATCGGATCTCTCACCAAAACCGCGAGACTCAAGGAAAGGTTGGAGATAAAGGGGAAGGGATGGCTTGGATCGACCGCAAGGGGGGTTACGACCGGGAAGATTCGATCCAGGAAGAGCTCGTCGAGTTCCTTGCGCTGGCGCTTCTTCAGTTCCTCCCAGCGGAGAATCTCAACCCCAGCGTCCCGAAGGGACGGCATGATCTCGTCTCGGAAGGCATGGGCGTGTCGCTGAACGATTGGCCCGACCTTGGCATTGATAGCAGCCAACTGGTCTCTGACGGTCAACCCATCGGGTGAACGGCTTGTCAGTCCCGCTGCGGCTTGACGCCTGATACCCGCTATTCGCACCATGTAGAACTCATCCATGGTGCTCGCGAATATCGAGAGATACTTTACTCGCTCCAACAGCGGTGTTTCGGGGTCCTCGGCAAGGGCGAGAACGCGGGCACTCCAGTCCAGCCACGAGAGCTCGCGGTTGATGAACATGTCCTTCGAAACCTGCTTACGAACGGCCATTGGACTCCGACACTAGTTTGGGGATTTGAGTCTACCCAATCACCTCATCAAGGGCCCAGACGCTGAGAATACGCCGAGCGGAGAGAATCTCCTCTGGCCGGCCGGAGCGACTACCCTCCAGATCGTGAAGGACTACTCGACCGAGCTGCAGAGCGCCAGGGAGTTCGCAGAGGCGGGGTCACGGGTGGCAATGGGGCACTATCGCGCCAACCCGGCGACCAGGCGAAAGAGCGATGGGACCTGGGTCACAGAGGCCGACTGGGCGGCAGAGGCACAGATCAGACTCCGCATCGCACGTGCCTGGCCCGACCACAACGTCCTCGGCGAGGAGGAGGGTTTGAGTGCAGCGGGCGGTGGGCCGGCGACACCGGGCGCGCCGACCTGGGTGATCGATCCTATCGACGGCACCCACAATTACATGGCGGGTATCCCGATCTGGGCGACGCTCGTGGGATTGAGGATCGATGACACCACCGTCGTGGGGGTGTGCCATGCTCCCGCACTCGGTGAGGTCTACGAGGCAGCGGCGGGCTCCGGCGCCCGCATGAACGGCGAGCGCATCGCGGTCGACCCTCTCGACACCTGGGAGGATTCGACCGTCCTCACACCCGGGGCGGAGGTATTCGCGCAGCATGGCTTGACGGAGTTCCTCGATGCGCTGATCAGCCGGGCATGGCGGAGCCGGGGATTCGGAGAGTTCTGGGGTCACATGCTCGTAGCACGTGGCGCCGCTCATGTGATGGTCGAACCGGAGCTCAACCTGTGGGATATCTGTGCGCTCGAGGTCATCGTGGCCGAGGCCGGTGGACGCACCACGTCCCTCGACGGGAAGCCCTGGACCGCGAACGGTCCGGCCCTAACGACGAACGGCCGGCTCCACGATGACGTCGTAAGGCTGGCGGCTACGCCTTCGAGTGGGTGAGCGACGTGCATTGGTCACATCAGCACCCACTCAGCCGGCGAATCAGGGAGCGAGGCGCTCGACCCTCCACTCCGACTGTGCGCGCCTGTAGATCAGCCGATCATGCATCCGGTCGGGGCGGCCCTGCCAGAATTCGATCTCGGAGGGCATCAGGCGCCAGCCTCCCCAGTGGGGCGGAACCGGGACATCGATGCCCGCGTAACTCTCGGTCACCTCGCGCAAGCGGTCGTCGAGAACGGCGCGTCCGGTGATCACCCGGCTCTGATCGGAGGCCCAGGCACCCAGCTGGGCGCCGCGGGGACGGGTCCGCCAATAGGCCTCCGACTCGCTGCGCTCGACCCGCTCCACCCACCCCTCGACCCGCACCTGTCGCTCGAGCTCCGGCCAGAAGAAGACTAGAGCCGCCTGCGGGTTCACGGCCAGATCGTCGCCCTTGCGGCTCTCGTAGTTCGTGTAGAACACGAACCCGCCGCGACTCACGTCCTTGAGCAGGACGATGCGCGCCGAGGGCCGCTCCTTCCCTCCGGCGGTGGCGAGCGTCATCGCGTTTGGCTCGCGGGGCCCGGCGGCGGCCGCAGCCCGGAACCATGCCATGAACTGCTTCAGCGGGTCGGGGTCGAGGTCATCTGTATCCAGGCTGCCCCCACGGTAGTCACGCCGCCAGTGGGCCGGGTCGTTGCCCACCTCTACTCCGGGGGGATGTCCGCCGCCTGCTGCGTCATCCCCAGGTGTCTGGCCAAGGCCCGGAAAGCCCGGCCGCGGTGGCTGAAGGCAAGCTTGGCCTCGAGGGGAATCTCCCCCATGGTTCGGCGCTCACCGACGGGGACGAAGTGGGGGTCGTAACCGAAGCCGAGCAAGCCGCGTCCCTCATCGATGATGCGGCCCTCGCAGCTGCCCTCCGCTGCTATCTCCCGTCCATCCGGGGTGACCATGACGGCCACACAACGGTAGCGGCATGTCCGCTGTCGCTCGGGAACTCCACTAAGCGCGGCCACCAGCTTCGCGTTGTTTTCCCTGTCCGTCGCGGCCTCGCCCGCATAGCGAGCGGAGAGGACCCCCGGCGCGCCGCCGAGCGCGTCGACCTCGAGCCCTGAATCGTCGGCCAGCGCCGGTTGTCCGGTGACGGCCACCACGGCGCGTGCTTTGGCGAGGGCGTTCGCGCGAAAGCTGTCCCACGGCTCTTCGAGCGGAAGGTCGGGGGCTACGGCATCCATCGGAATCAGCTCGATGCCGGGCAGGAGCACGGCCACCTGCTCGGCCTTGTGCCGGTTGCGCGACGCAAAGACTGCTCTCATGCGCGGGCCGAGAACTCCTCCACAGCGCTGGACTGGCAGCTAGACAGTGTCGCGATCCCGTGCGCTGCAAGATCGAGCAGCCGGTCCAGCTCGTCCCGGTCGAAAACGCCGTGCTCGGCGGTCCCCTGAACCTCCACGAGCTTTCCAGCCCCCGTCATCACCACGTTCATGTCGACATCGGCCGTCGAGTCCTCGGTGTAGTCCAGGTCCAGGAACGGATGACCCGCTACGATGCCCACGCTTATTCCCGCCACCGAGTCAACCAAGGGAGAGGGAGTCAGGCCCACCGAGGTGAACGCCTGCGCCAAGGCGACGTAGCTTCCGGTTATCGAGGCGGTGCGGGTACCACCATCGGCCTGTAGGACGTCGCAGTCGAGGTAGACGGTGCGTTCCCCGATCTTCGTCATGTCTGTGACGGCGCGAAGTGCGCGCCCCACCAGCCGTTGAATTTCCTGAGTGCGCCCCGAAGGGCGGCCCTTGTTGACCTCGCGCTGTATCCGTTCGGGGCTCGAACGCGGCAGCATCGAGTACTCGGCCGTCACCCAGCCGGTGCCACGGCCCTTCATCCACCGTGGCACGTTGTCGTCGATAGTGGCGGTGCATATCACCTTCGTGTCGCCAGTCTCCACCAAACAAGAGCCTTCGGCATAGGGCATGAAACCGGGGGTAAGCCTCACCGGCCTGAGATCGCCGGCGTCCCGGCCGAAGCCTCGTTTCATCGCCACCACCCCCCTAGACCTCGTACCGTTCCCCGTCGGCGGCGAGTACGGCATGAACATCCGGCGCAGCGGCGCGGGCCTCGGCGAGCGAGACTCTCAAGTCCCGGCCGGGGGGCAGATGGGTCAGGACCAACCGAGTCACACCCGCTTTCCGGGCCACCTCGGCCGCCTGCCTGGCGCTCAGATGGCCTTCGTAGGCGCCGTCGGAGTCCTGCAGGGTCGCCTCGCTGATGAGCAATCCAGCACCCTCGGCCAGCGTCGCTAGATCTCCGTCGATGCCGGTGTCCGCGGTATAGGCGAGGATCAGATCCTCATGCTCGATGCGCACGGCCACCGTCTCGACCGGATGCGCCATCTCGAACAGCGTTACCTGTGCGTCGCCTATCGAGAAGCTCTCACCCGCAGCAATAGCGCGGAGGTCGAAAGCCCCGTCGACCTCCTCTGCAAATGAGCTCACCCGGTCGATCACCTGCGCCGGCGCCCACAGGGGGATCACGGGCAGCGGCTCCGGTTCCCCGAACGTGCGGGCGTGGTAGCACTGAAAGACATCGGTGCTGTGATCCGGATGCACGTGGCTGAGGATGACGCCGTCGAGATCCGCGTACTCGGTCAGGCGCAGGAGATTCCGCCACGTACCGGCGCCGGCATCCAGCCAGATCCGGCGCCCGTCGACTTCCAGCAGGTATCCGGACGCGGCCCGCTCGATTGTTGCGAACATGCCCGAGCTTCCAAGGACGGTGACCGCCAGGCTCACGCCCTGTCCCAGGGGTGGTGCTCGACGCGACCGAACTCGGGGCCCAGAAAGCGCCTCCCCAGGTCGCTGAAGGCACCCTCTTCGCTGGAAGCTACGAAGCGATGGACCGCGTTGCGGCGCGCCGAATTGAGCATGCGGTCGTCCTTCAGGCGGGCGAAGACCTCCGCGGCGGTCGTCTCCGCGCTCGAGATCAGGACCACGTTATCTCCTGCAACATATTGGAGCACTCCTGAAAGCAGCGGGTAGTGGGTGCACCCGAGGATAAGCGTGTCGATCCCGGCGCGCGCCAAGGGTTCCAAATACTCCGCAGCCAGACCCACCAACTCTTCAGATGTCGTGTCGCCGCGCTCCACGAAATCCACGAACAGGGGGCAGGCCTGAGACAAGAGCTCGACGTTGGCATTGGTTGCACGCAATGCCGCCTCGTAGGACCCGGAGGCTACGGTTGCCCTGGTTCCTATGAGGCCGATGCGCCGATTCCGGGTTGCCGCAATAGCGGCTTTGACGCCGGGCTCGATGACACTCACGACGGGCACGGCATAGCGATTGCGGGCGTCGGCCAAGGCTGCCGACGCAGCACTGTTGCAGGCCACTACCAACAACTTCACATCTTCTTCGACGAGGCCGTCCATGATCTCCAGGGCGAACTTCCTGACCTCCTCGAGCGGGCGCGGTCCGTAGGGGAGGCGGGCCGTGTCGCCGAAGTAGATGAGGTTTTCCCTGGGAAGGAGATCTATGATCGCTCGGGCGACGGTGAGCCCGCCCACACCCGAGTCGAATATCCCGATCGGGCGATCAACCCGATCGGATGGCACCGTCTACCACCACAAAACCTCTTCCACCTGCGCCTCGGCCGTGTCGATCTCCTCCGTCCAAGCCTCGGTGGAAAGATACTTCCATCCTCCGTCGGCAAGCAGGCAAACGATGTCACCACCGCCGTCGGCGGCCAGACGCTCGGCGACCCGCTGGGCCACCCAGATCACGGCCCCCGCGGAGATCCCGGCGAAGATGCCTTCCTTCTGGAGCAGCTCCCGGGTCCACAGGATCGACTCTCGCGCCTTGACCATCACCTTGCCGTCTAGCAGGTCGGGATCGAAGATGGGCGGCACGTAACCCTCGTCGAGAGAGCGAAGCCCGTATACCGACTGCCCCAGAGCGGGCTCGGCGGCGACCACCTTGATCGCGGCGTCATGCTCTTTGAGGCGCCGTCCGACGCCCATAAGGGTACCTGCGGTCCCCAGTCCGGCGACGAACGCCTTCACGTCCGGAAGGTCATCGAGAATCTCGCGGCCCGTGCCCTGATAGTGAGCCTCGACGTTCGCCTGACTGCCATACTGGAACGGCATGTAGTAACGCGTGTCTCGAGCGAGTTTCTGCGCCAGGGCTACCGCGCCGTTCGAACCCCTTGCTCCCTCGGAGAAGATGATCTCAGCGCCGAAAGCCTCTAGCAGGGACGTGCGTTCCGAGCTGGCATTATCAGGAAGCACTGCGGTAAAGCGGTAGCCGCGCGTCTTGGCGACCATAGCGAGAGCGATTCCTGTGTTTCCGGAGGTCGGCTCGAGGATGATCTTGTTCTTGGTGAGCTCGCCCGACGCCTCACCAGCTTCGATCATAGCCAGAGCTATTCGGTCCTTGGTCGATCCGGTCGGGTTCTGCCCTTCCAGCTTGACCCATATCCGCACCGCGGGTGTGGAGCACAACCTGGGCACCTCGACAAGGGGGGTGTTTCCGACTAGGTCGAGGACCGACTTGTACTTCACTTCACGCCTGCCCGCCTGCGACTGATGGAAGGATGGACACGGTGTCGCCTTCGGTCACCTTCGTCTCCAGCTTCTCGAGATAGCGAGCATCCTCATCGTTCACGTAGACGTTCACAAAGCGGTGGAGCTGCCCATCCGGGGTGCGGACCTGACCTCGGAGGTCGGGATAGCGGGTTTCGAGCTGCTCGAACAGGCTCCCCACTGTGCCGGGCTGGACCTCGACAGCCCCACTACCATCGGTGAATTTACGGAAGACGGTCGGTATGCGAACTTCGACGGCCACATTTCCTCCTTGCAAAGGTTACTCTCCTAGTGATCAACGCAGCACGGACACCGAAACTTCCTCGATCTGCCCCTCCTCGTCGGTCCAATTCGCCTTGAGGATTCGAAAGGCACGGATCGAGGGTGGCTCGTCGGCCAGCGAGATGATGATGTAGGGCACGTCTTCGCTGGCCAACCGAACATCGGTCGGAGACGGATACGCGTCGGTGTGGGTATGGGAGTGGAAGACGGCACCCAGATCCCAGCCCCGGCCCTCGATCGCCCGGTAGACGGCGAATTGCTCCTTCGGATCGAGCGAGTACCTCAGGGGGCTGAGGGTTGCGTTGGTCATGCGGAAGATCTTGATCATGCGGCCGCCCTGGGATGCGAGGATGCCGCACGCCTCGTTCGGGCGACCGGCCCTGCAGTGCTCGATCATGTCGTCGGCGATGTCCGCCTCCAGGATCAGGGTTTCGGTTGACTCGCTGGTTTCGCTCACGAGCCCTTCACCTTGATGCGCCCGGTGCCCTCGATGAGTCTGCCGATCGCTGCCGCCCGATGCACTCCACGCCTGGCCAGCTCCTCCAGGAGGGTGGCCTTCGATCCGGGGTCGACCGCGATCAGCAAACCACCGGAGGTCTGGGCGTCGAAAAGAACGGCCCGGCGCGCCGAGTCGAGCGAGTTCACCTCGGTCCGGACGGACATGGCGTCCATATTGCGCCTGCTGCCCCCGGGAAAGATTCCCCGAGTGGCAAGCTCGATCGCCCCTTCGATGACGGGGATCGCGTCGAAGTCGAGCTCGGCGGAAACCTCGCCGCCGAGCATCTGCAGGAGGTGACCGATCAGCCCGAAGCCCGTGACGTCGGTTGCCGCAGAGACTCCCGTTGCAACCATGGCCTCCGCCGCTGCAAGGTTCAGGGCGGACATCACGGCGATTGCTCCTTCGGCGGCGCCCGGCGGCGCCTCATCGGCCTTGATCGCGCTCGAAATGATCCCCGTGCCCAGCGGCTTGGTCAACACCAAGTCGCTGCCCGCCGGCGCGCCGGCCTTGTGGACGATCGCGTCCGGATGCACCGTACCGGTAACCGCCAGGCCGAAGACGGGTTGGGGGTTCTCGAGCGAGTGGCCGCCGGCGACGGCGACACCCGCTTCGGCGCAGGCCTCGCCGGAGCCCTCGAGCACCTCGCCCAGGGTGTCCAGGCCGAGCGAACGAGGCCATCCCACGAGGTTCAACCCCAGGATGGGATGCGCCCCCATGGCGTAGATGTCAGACAGCGAGTTCGCCGCGGCGATGCGGCCCCACGTGCGGGGGTCGTCAACTATCGGAGTGAAGTAGTCCACCGTCTGCACAATGGCCACCTGGGGGGCGATGCGATAGACCGCCGCGTCGTCGGGAGCGTCGAGACCGACCAGGAGGTCGGTGTCGGTGGGTTCGGTTGTCACGTGGTGCAGGACCTGCGCCAGCTCTTCGGAGGAGAGCTTTGACGCTCAGCCCCCGCCCTGCGTGTAGGAGGTAAGCCGTACCTCGTCGCGCACCCTTTCACCTCCCTCTCGGTCACACTCCACGTAAAGAAAAGGCCTCGCCCGTTCGGCTCCCGACACACCCGCCGGTTGGAATCAGTCGGTGGGCGTGTCGGCCTCGGTCATGCGGACCCCGATCGGCTCGGAAGATCCGCGCCCCAGGACCGGAAGCGGCGCCGCCACGCTCCCATGGCCCTTATGTGCCGCGAGCGCCTGACGGTGATAGTCCTCGGCTATGGCCGAGAAGGCGGCCGTGTGATACACGCTCCCATCGATTAGCGGCCCCCTGCGTCCTTCGATGATCGCCTCGACGTCCTCACCGGTAACGGTTTTGTTCGTCTCCAGGGCATGGGCGACGGCAAGGATGTGCAGGCGGTTGGTCTCGACGAGGTCCTCGGTCCGCTTGAGCAACTCGTCCAGCTTGGACTCGATGCGCTCGCCGAGTCCGCCCTCGAGCAGTTCGTGCTCGGACTTGCCCTCGCCTTTGCCGGGCCGCCCGCCTCCCCCGATCCCGACCTCGTGGGTGACACCGTGCGAGGCGACCGTCGAGCCCATTCCCCAATAACCCTCCATGAGAGTCGCAATGCGCGTGGCTCCCTCTAGGTCGCCCGATACTCCGGAGGAGCTGTCGCCTTCGAAGAACAATCGTTCTCCGACCAGGGAGGAGAGGCTAACGATGATGTCGGCCTCGTACTCGGACCGCCAGCGAGTGAACTGGTCCTCCGGCGGAATGGAGGCGACCATGCCGAGATAGGTGCCGCCCTTCTCTATGGTCGCGATGTCGATGGTGAGATGCTGCCGTACCTTGTACGCCGTTACTGCGTGACACGCTTCGTGCACAGCAACGGCATGGCGCTCGCGCTCGATGTACTCGACGTCCTCGGGCGGGCCGAGATCTTTGAGCTGCTTGGCCTTGATCACGTCTTTCCACGAGATCGCCTCGCGTCCATCCCGAATGGCGTTGACCAAGGCTTCATTGACCAGATCCTTGATCGTGGCGCCGGTGGCATAGGGGGTGATGGTCGCCAGCTTGTCGATCTGCTCGGCGCTCAGCTCGTGGCTCACCTTGTCCAGGTATCCCTGGTAGGTGCGAATGCGCCCAGCCTTGGACGGATAACCGACCTTGTATATGCGGTCGATGCGGCCGGGCCGCAGCAGCGCCTCGTCAAGCGCTTGCGGCATGTTTGTCGCCATCATGACGAGCATGCGGTACTTCGGCGGGGGCTTGGGGCGCATGCCGAGCGATCTGCGTACGACACGGTTGAAGAAACCGCGCGGTTTCTTCAGACCCGATAGCTCGGTTAACAGAGCTTGCAGCGTTCCCATACCGCCACCGCCACCGCCACCCATCATCATCACCCGATCGCGCACGCCGCGACGGGGTTCTGCCACAGCACCAGAATGGAGGCTGCTCCGAAACAGGATGGCGGCGCTGTCCCGGGAGATGTAGGAAAGGCCATTGCATGGAGGATCCGAGGACCACGGGCTCGACGCCGCCATCTGTCCCCCACCCCAACCTCCCTGTGCCATGGCGCCGCGGTTCCCGAGTGAGTCGGCCTCGTCGAAGAACACGATCACTCCGCCGTATTTGACGGCCAGCTTCCGAAGCTTGCGGAACAGACCCTTGACCTTGAGGATGCCCACGCCCATGAACATGTTGATGAACGCGCCCGGGTCGACGAACACATACGGCTTGCCGGTCTCGCCGGCCACGGCCTCCGCCATCAGCGTCTTGCCGGTTCCCGGCGGGCCCCACAACAAGATGCCCCCGGGGACATAGCCGCCGCGCTTCTCGATGGCCTCCGGGTTGTCGAGAAAGAGCAGGTTCTCTCTTACCTTGTGCAGGACGTTGTCCTGCCCCCAAACGTCGCTGAAGCGCGTCTTGATGTCGTCGGGGAAGTAGACATCGACGCCGCCCCGGGACAAGAACCAAAACAGAGCGCCGAACTGGGCGATGAGGACGAACATCGTGATGAAGATCTGGAAGAAGAACGGAAGGGCCGAAAAGAGTGCGATCGGCAGCTGGACCAGTGCAACCGCGGGCGACAGGCCGGCGAGGCGGGCAAAGACCAAGTCAACGATCAACAGCAAGAACAGCCACTTGAGCAGACGGCCGAGCCGGTAGCGATTCCAGTCGTTCATGCGAGATCTGCGGCGGTCGAGTGAGCCGAAGATCCTCTCGGTCCAGAAACGGTGGTAGCGCGTCGAGCGCTCGCTCATGAAGTAGTGGATCTGGCGCAGGAGCTCGACCCCGGCCAGGAACAGCAGCCAACCATGCGACCGCAGCGTCAGGTTTACGGCGTCGTTGAAGGGGAGAAATGGGTTCTGGGCCATGGCCGCCCACAGCAGCAGCACCCAGGCACCGACGAGGCCGACCAGCAGCTTGATCCGGTCCCACCACGCCATCGGCTTGCGCGTGGTGCGGTCCTCGTCCTTGATCCTCCCCGGAGCCTCTTGGGTGGCGTCCAGGCCACCGTTGTGCTTGTGTCGTCTCAGCGGCATACGCGCTCGCCCGCCAACCCTTGGCTGCCGCCTCTGCCGCTCATCAGCTCTCCTCGATCGTCCATGAGTGCGCCACCTGATCGATCACAGCCTTGTTCGCCTCGTAACATGCGGCCTTGCACCCGATGACCAGCACATAGACTCGATGAACCCCCGAGTCTACGAGCCCGGTCTGATCGAGGGTGAAGAACTCCCCCCCCACTTTGATCTTGTTCACCAGCCGGCTCCCGTGGGCTCCGCTCTCGAGTTCGATCTCCTCCTCGGAAACCGCCTCGACCCGTCCGTCGGCCTTCTTGAGCTGATCCAGCGGGACAACCTCGTTGCGCAAGGACGCCAGGGAATAAGTATCTCGTTCCTTCTCGGTTAGGGGACGGACCAGCGCATACCCGGTGGGGTGTTGAGACGAGGTGGCGAGAACGTTGTCCAGGTCCGGGCTCGGAGCGGCATCGAACGCCACCACCCAGAGGTCCGAAGCACCCTGGAGACTCTGCAACGAGATGGCCGGCGATCCGCCGGACATCATTTCGTTTCTTTCGAACAGCTCCCACTCCTCGGGCACCTTGAAGTAAGTCTTCGTGCTGGCGTTGGAGATATAGGAGTAGCCCGATCCCTCGCACGCAGACAGGCTCAGGGCAAGCGCCAAGAGGGCCTTCATCGCCATCGTCCGGCGCGCCGATACTCTGGGCTGTCCCCGGGCCATACGACATTATCGACCCAATTTCAGGGACCCTCACACGCGCCCGGGCATTCAGCCCGCCAGGTCGGATCGACGGGCAGGCCCCGGTTGGACGCCGCCGAGGGGTGGCCGGCGGTCGGGGGCGGGCCTATCGCCGATCCAGGGAGCGGGTGGCGCCATCGTGAGGCGAGCCAGGGCAACCAAAACCGCGTCGTAGTTGACCCTCCACCCGGCGAAGTCCCGCCAGGCCTGATCCGGCCCGGGTTTCATGGGGAGGCCTTCCTGTGCGAGCCTTTGCCACACCTCGTCGAACTCGGCGCGCCGGATGGAGATGGGATCGTCCGGCGCGGGGTCGGGATCGTAGGGGATGGCGAAGAAGTTGGCGATGTGGCGAAGGCAAAGGTAGCCGGCCCGGATGCAGAGCTCGGCTTCCGGCTCGCGCTCCATGTCGAGACAGGCAGCGTGGAGGGCCGCCGCGTCGAGAGTGCAGCCCGCAGCGGTTACCCACGACCGATCCGGCTGCGGGGAACGAAAGAAACACAGCGCCGCAATTGACGTGTGGCTCTCCTCGACGTCGGCAAACCATGTCTGCCAGCTGAGCCAGTTGTCGTCCAACCGGGTCAGGCCGCCGATGCGGTAGTGCCTCAGCAGGAACTCGCTCGATGACGGCGGGCTGCCTGCGAAGGCCTCGAGGAGGGTGACGGAGATCTCCCGGCGCGTGAAGGCCGCGTAGATCACCGGCAGGTAGGTGATGAGAAGGGCGATCAACAGCAACCCCAGAGCCGCCTCAGAAAATGCCAGCAGCACCGGCGCGGTGCCCTCCGGGCGCACGAAGCCCAGTGTCAACAGCGACGAGCCGCTGGTTATCACCGCCTCCGAGAAGGGTGTGATCCCGGCGGCCCAGTACATTACGGTGTATCCCGCGCCCACCAGAAGGACCCAGGTGGCTGCCAGCGTGATCAGGGCCAGCGGGCCGTAGAGGGCCATGATGCGATCCCGATCGGCATAGGGGCGGGAGGGACGGGCGAAGAGGTCGAACGCCGACCTGAGCCCCAAAAAGACGATCCTGCCGATGAGGACCGGCGCGGCCCGCGGCAATACGAAGGTCCGGATGGCGGACAGAACGGTGCCGAAGATCACGAAGGCGCCGGCGACGAAGACGACGATCCGCAGGGCGATCACGGTTCACATAATCCCATCGAGGAAGCGTTCACGGGCATCCACGGGGATGCAGCTCGCTTCCGGAGGGCAGGGCTCCGAGGCCTCGTTGCAGGCCCGTCACCCTGGGACTCGTGGAGCCCTTCAGAATGAGGTCCCGCCCGAGGCTCGGAGGACGAGGGCACGACCCAGCAGCCCGCTCAGGGCGGCCCCCAGCCCGACGCCATACGGCTCGAGCACCGGATCACCCGGCAGAGCTTTGCGAAGCGGAGACCGATCCGGCTTCGTCTGGACGACGTTTCGAGATGCCCTTCGATAGGGGGAAACATCCGGTCGGTGGGCCCCTAGAATCCTCCGGCGCGCCTCAACCGCCCATCGCCTCGGCCGCCCGCTTGGCCATCTCGTCTTCGGACACGTCCTCGAGGTGGTGGCGACACTCCACCGATGCCCGAAGGGATCCTCGAACTGGCCCGATTCGGTCGCCGTAGTGGCCCTCGCGGAGCTTCTAGGAGGACACCTGTTGACAGGAGATGGGCCTCTCGCCAGGTCGGTGCAGGTTTACGCAAGCATCCCGTTGATCGCCGAATAATCGGCGCTGCGCCGAGTGCTGGCTGCGCCGAGTGCTGATGGGAGCGCAGGCGATCGCTCTCTAGCAGGCGGTGGCGATTCGGAGTGCTTCGCAGACTTCTTGCATCCGTTCGGCGCGCAGCCGGATAATGCGATCCGTGAACAGGGCAATCCGGACGAGCGTCACATTATCGAGGGTCAAAGCGCAGTCCGTGGGCATTCCGTCTGGCACACCAAGCGGCACTTCCGTGGGTATTCCACGAACTGTCCGTGTGGCCGGGACCGCAAGGACTTGGTTGAGGACGGGAATCGCTTCGTCCCGGGTCAAGATCAGGAAAGGCCGTCTGCCGACGCGGGGATCTTCGTACCACCAGACCTCACCTCTCGCTACCACTGCTCATGCCCTGCGGCGCTCTCCTCAGCGTCCAAACGATGGAGCACATCCGCCGCGGCATTGTCGGTCAACTGCTCGAGATCACCCCATTCGTCGGGACTGGCAGGCGGAATTCGTTTGTAGCCCTCGACGATCTCATCCCCTACCATCGCCTCCTTATCCGCTCTCAGAAAGTCTTCAAGAGCTGACCGGATCAGGGCCGACCTGGATATCCCTTTGCGGGCAGCGTGCCGATCGAGCAGGCGGAGGAGCCGGTCGTTCAACTGAACCATAGTTTGAGTGCGAGCCATAGCCCTATGATAGGGGTATCCTCGACGTCCCGGCGACCTACGACCGCTGCAACTGAATACGTACGTGCAACGAGTGGTCTTGGTCGATCGGTGCGCGAACCGCCGGAGGGATCTCATCCTCCCTGCCGGACCGGCTCGCCATGGCGGGGTAGCTCCGCGCAGTGAGCGGAGCGAACGTAGTGGAGCTGATTGACGGTGCCCGAACCGCTCAAGTCTCCACCTTCCGCTGAGAGCGGCGCTCAGACTCGGACGACGTGGACCTCAGCGAGATCATCGAAATCGACGTCCTGCGTGTAGACCGGAAGATCGTGAGAAACCGCAGTGGCAGCGATCCAGGCATCCATGATCTTCGGCTTCTTGCCTCGCTTTCGAGCATCGGCCACGATCACAGCGAAGTTACGGGCAACGTCCTTGTCAACCGGCAAGGCATCGAAGCTCCGTTCGACCTCTGACAGGGACCGCATCCGTTGGGCCCTCATCCGAGGCTCGTCTGCCAACAACACCCCGATGTGCAACTCCGCCAGTGTGACGATCGAGATGGCGGATTCCTCGGGAAGCGCTCCCAGCGGGCGTCTCTGCTCGCGCGCTATCAGGACAGTCGTATCGAGGAGGCCCTTCAAAGTTCCTCGATCGTGGCTCCAAGCACGGCATCGACATCGCGCTTGAAACCTTCGTCTAGGGGAGCCTCGCGTAGGAGACGTTCGACTTCGGCACGGGGAACGAGCCGGCGCCCCTCGGACACAGGAACGAGGTCGGCTACTGGGCGGCCCTTGACGGTCACCCGCACGCTCTTCCCTTGGGCCACCTCCCTGAGGATGCGGGAGATGTCATTGCGGAGCTCCCGTTGAGGAATCTCACGGATGTCAGGTTCTGAGGACGACATGCTACAAGTGTAGCATATCGTAGAAGATCGGGTTGATCGACCCATGAGCGAACGTGAGCTGGCATCGGGCACGGCGGGACGGCTCCGTTGTGCTGCGCTGCCGGGGATCGAACCCGGGTCCGGAGCGGCGCAACCGCGGCCCGGGTGAGATGGCATCGGGCACGGCGAGACAGCCGAGGTGTTACCGCGCTGCGGTCAGCGCGCTGTTTGCGCTTACTGCTTGCGATGAAATGCGGTGCAGCGGCGAAACCGCTTACCGCATTTCTAGTGGAGCTGCCGGGAATCGAACCCGGGTCCTCCGACCTCTGGGCAGGCCTTCTACGAGCGTAGCTCGCGGTTGAGGTTTCGGCACCTGCCGGCCCGCGAACAGCAACGGCCGGTGCCTAGCTCGGAGAAATGTCCCGCTCGGCGCGCCGAGCGCGCCCCGAGCGGTGAGCCTGCTTCATGACGCCGGATCCCCAGGCCGCAGGCAGAGCCCAAGGCCGGCGTCGCTGTTAGTTAGGCAGCGAGTGCGTACTCGTTAGAGTCAGCAG
>JALZIQ010000087.1 GCA_030860205.1 Actinomycetota bacterium
CCTCCACTCAGGCTCACCGTGTCGACACCGTTGGCGTCTGCCGCCGCGTCGTCCCCGTCACCGCCGCTGAGGATGTCGTCGCCGTCGTGGCCGTCTATCTGGGGGTCGTCACCCTCGTCGCCGTTCAACACATCGTTGCCGCTCCCACCCGTGAGGCGGTCGTTGGCCGGACCTCCCGAGACGAGCCCATCGTTGCCGTCGCCGCCCTCGACCGCGTCGTACCCGTCGCCGCCGGACAACTCGAGGTCATCGCCTTCCTCGCCGCGCACGTGGTCGTTTCCGTTGCCGCCGAAGGCCCGGTCGTTGCCCTCGCCGGCCCACATTTCGAGGTCGTGGCCTTCCCCACCCTCGAGGAGGTCGTTGCCGTCGTCGCCCGAGATCATCTTGTCGTCGCCGTCCTCACCCGCGAGGTGGTCGTTGCCGTCGTTGCCAAAGAGGGTGTCGGCTCCGGTTCCCCCCCGGGCCAGGTCGTTTCCATCCTTGCCGATGAGGGTGTCGGCGCCGGTGCCCCCGCGCAGGGCATCCCTGCCGCTTCCCCCGGTCAGGCCGTCCGTACCGGTCCCCCCGTACATCAGGTCCGCCCCGGTGCCCCCGGTCAATCTGTCCGAACCGCCGCCGCCGTTCACCCTGTCGGGCCGGTCGCCACCCGCAATCACGTCGTCCCCGCTGCCGCCGCAGATCCGGTCCCGCCCGCCTCGGCCCAGGATCCGATCGTCTCCGGCACGCCCCACGATCACATCGGCGCGCCGGGTACCCCGGAGCACGTTGTCCCTGGCGTTTCCCACGATGGTGGCCCTTTTGCCGTAGCACATGGGCCGGGCCGCGAAGGCAGAAGGAAGTGATGCGAACAAGAATCCAACGACCACGGATACGACGGTTACGCGCCTCATAGATTGCCCCCCACCTGTTGAAGTCCACTTACTCGAAGTCGAGCTCTGAGTCCGCCTCAGTAGCCGTCTCTGTAAAGATAACCCAAGTAGCAAATAGTCGACGATGACCACGGGCACGCAGGTGCTCGATTGCGCCTAACGCTGCGCCTCCCAACGGTTTGTTATCTTGGGGAAGCCCCCATAGGGCCCAACCCCGCCATCATGAGGAGCATTCAGGTCGAATGGCAAACATCAAGAGTCAGATCAAGAGAAATCGCCAGAACGAAAAGCGCCGGCTGCGCAACCGTGGGGCGCGCTCCTCGCTCAGAACCCAGGTAAAGCGTTTCGAGGAGGCGGTCGACACAGGCGATCAGGGGTTTGCGCAGGACGAGTACCGCAAGGTGTCACGGGCCCTCGACAAGGCTGCCTCGAGGGGCATCATCCACAAGAACCGAGCGGCAACCAGGAAGGCGCGCCTCGCCAAGCGCATCGGCCCCTCCGCCTGACCTCCGGTAATCCGGCTGCGGCGTAGCCCTCCACTATTCTCGGGCGGGCACATAAGCCCCCACTATCTGAACCACCGCCCTCTCCAACGCCCCCCCGGGGGGAAGATCTCCCCCCTTCAGCTCGACGTCTGTGTCGGCGAGTATCCCCATGGCGGCGACCAGCTCGTCCCGGCGGTAGCCCCGTACCTGCTTGGTCAGGCGTTCGGCGCGCCACCCGGGGAGCCCCACGGCCTCGCCCACCGCACGGGCGCCGCGATCGGCGACCTCCTGGGCCCTGAGCATCCGGCGGATGTGCCCGGTCAGCGCACCGAACAGCACCAGCGGCTCTTCGCCCTGCTCGAGCAGGCGGCGCAGATTGGTCATGGCGACGTCCAGCCGGCGGTCGCCGACCCCGTCGGTGAAGGCGTAGATACGCTGGTCGGCGAGCCTCGGGAACAACCGCTTTACCTCCTCGGCCCCCACGCGGGCGCCGGGGCCCAGGGCGGCGGACAGCTGGGCCAGCGCCGAGCTCAGTCCACGCAAGCCTCCACCCACCGAGTCCAGGAGCCCCCAGGCAGCCCGGTCATCGAGCTTCAGCCCCTGCTCCCGCGCCCGCGCCCGGATCCATCCCACCAGCCGCTTGCCCCGCGGCGCTTCGAGGGCGATCACCTCTCCGCACTTCCGAACCACCGAATCCACAGGGGTCCGGCCCGTTGCGACCAGGGCCAGCACTGAGGACGGCGAGGGCGATTCGAGATAGGAGGCGAGCGCCGTCGCCTGGCCCTTCTTGAGGCCGTGGGCATCTCGCACGATCACGAGACGCCTGCCGCCCAGCAGCGACGCCGTCCCGAGGATCGTGAGAAGCTCGGCCGGGTCGACGTCTGCGTCCACCGACACCTCCGCCAGAGGGTCGGTGCCCTCTTGGGCGCGCAACATCTCCAGAGCCTCCTCGGCCAGGAACTCATCCCCCTGGAGGAGATAGCAGGCCCGGCTCAAAAGGCCGTCAACCCCATCGTGTAGTGCTCGTCCCCGTCTCCCACCAGGGTCACGGATTCTCCCCCCTCCTCGAGCAGGGACTGCCATTCACGGCTCATCCATGCTTCGGCTTCCTCTCGAGAGGGGAGCTCCTCGCTCGAGGAAATCTCGCCGCCCGAAGGGTCCCGCACGATCCAGTGCCACCGGCCCATGGAGGCACTTTACCGGCCGGCGCCCCGATCCCCGTGGTCTCGGCCGGGCAAGGCGGCCTTTGCGGCGGCGAGCAAAGGCACGGTGATGGCCCACGCGGCGGCCCTGGGAACTTCGATGGCCGCCCACGCGGGCGCGCCGCAGATGTCGCCGATCCACAGGATCCACGACGCGAACGGGGCGACGGGCCGGGCCGCGACTGCGCCGAGAGCCGGGTGGACTGCGCCGAGAAGCCCGGCCCCGATCCCGAGGACGGTCGCCGGCGCGACCGCAGGCACGGCGAGCAGATTCGCAACGGGGGCGATCATCGACAGCTCTCCGAAGGTGCCGATCAAGACCGGTGCAACGCCGGCCTGGGCGGCCAGCGTGACGGCCAGCGGCACGCTGAGAAACCCAGGCAACAGCAGCCTGCGGGCCAACCCTCCGCTCCACAGCACGATTCCGGCCGTTGCCGCGGCCGAGAGCTGCAGCCCGACCGAGCCAACCAGCGCAGGACGCGCTCCAAGGAGCATGATGAGAGCCAGTCCGAGCGCGCACAGCGGCTCGGCGGTCCGGTGCATGCCCAGCGCAACCAGCCCGATACCGCCCATCGCGGCGGCCCGCAGCACCGACGGGTCTGGTCCCACCACCAGGACAAAAAGGCCGAGGGCGACCGCACCGACGGCGATGCGCAGCTTATGGGGAAGCCGGCGCGCCGCCCACGCAACCGCTCCAAGAACGATCGCCACGTTGGTCCCCGACACGGCTAAGAGATGCGCCAAGCCGGCGCGTCTGAAACGTTCGACCGAAGCCGGGTCAAGCAGATCCGTGTCGCCCAGGGTCAGTCCGTGCACCAGCGCCGCAGCTCTGGGGTCGAGCGACGCAGTGGCGCGCCGGAGACCCATCCGGATGGAGGCGGCGACCGCAAAGACGCCTTCATTCGGCGGATGGACGCCGATGCTGGTGGACGCAAACACGGCATCGCCGCCGGCGCGGCGCCGGGCGACGTCGAAGGCCGCGTCGGTCAGGGGGATCAACCAGCCTTCGGCGCGCACGGTCCCGCCGGGATGACCACGCGCATCGACAAAAACATTCCCAGGACCGTCGATGCTCTCCCAACCCTCACAGTCGAGGTGGCGGATCGCTACGAGCGTCCCCAAGCCGGTCGCCTCGACGACGCGCCCCGAGAAGGTGCAGGAAGGAACGTCGTGTGCCATAGCCTCCAGGGGCGACGCCCGCTGAGCCCGCAGGTCGGCCCCCACTGCTCCGAGCGCGGCCGCCAGGGAGACGGCCCCTATCAGCCGGGCGAAGGGGCGGCGGCGTAAGGACAGGGCTCCCGCAGCCACAACAATCCCGGCGAGGAACGCGGGAGGTCCCAATGCCCCACTCCATCCGACAGCGGTTCCAACCCAAAGGCCTCCGGCGGTGAACCAGATGCGGGGAAGAGCGCCGCCCACACCCTGTTCAGATGGTGACGTAGGGGCGGATCGACTCGAGCGTGGCCGGTCCGATCCCCGATACCTCCAAGAGTTGATCGATGGACTCGAAGGCGCCGATCTGGTCGCGGTACTCCAGGATCGCGGTGGCGGTGACTGGGCCGATCCCGGGAATGGTCTCGAGCGCAACTTGATCGGCGGTGTTGAGCGGAATGACGGCAGGGGCCGCCCCCTCGGTGGTAGTCGGATAGCCGCTGGTGGTGCCGGGGACGCCCGTGACAGGCGCCGGAGCCTCGCCGGAACGCGGCACATCCAGCTTGGTCCCGTCGATCAGTGGCTCGGCCAGATTGATGGCGTTGAGATCGGCCCCTGCCCGTGGGCCCCGCGCCGCGTCGATAGCCTCGGCCACCCGGGCCCCGGCACGCAGCTCGTAAAGGCCGGGCCGGCGAACTGCGCCCGCCACGTGGATGAGGACCACATCCTGAGGAACTGGAAGTTCGGCACCGCGAGACCCAGCCGGCTTTACGGTCGGCACCTTCTCCGGCACGCCTCCTGTTTCTTCGCCCGGAGCGGCGGGCCGGGGCTCCCGGGCGGGGGGAGCGATCTCGGCCGGCGCGCCGCGGCCCCAGAGGAACACGCCGACAAGAACCGCGGCCGCAGCGACCGCAGCGACTGGCCACATGTGTTTGCGCCGGCCGGCGAGACTCTCGATGCGATCTCGCCATCCGCCCGGCACGATGATCTCTGACATGCCCGTAGACAACACCGCGCTCGGTGTCTCATCTGTGGCGCCCCCCACACTTATGCACGGCGCCTCCCTGCATTGACCCCCGACGCAATCACGGTTGGCGCTGCTTGCGTTGTTCGTCGCTCACGTACCTCCAGGTACGCCTTCGACTCCTCGCGCCTTGCCCTCGGCGCGCCGGGGCGCTCTCGGTGCGGGCGCTGCTCACGCGACTAAGCACTAATCTTTCGGCAATCATGGACTTGGACATCAGGCAACTGCGCCGGGACGAGCTGCCGACCTTCTTCAAGACGACGGGGACGGCTTTCGGAGAAGAGCTTACGGATGAAGACGTGTCGCGCTTCACCAAGCTCACTGAAGTCGAGCGCTGTATCTGCGCCCTTGACGGGGATGAGATGGTGGGAACCGCGGCGGCGATCTCCTTCGGGATGACGGTGCCGGGGCGGGCGGTGCCGGCCGCGGGGGTAACCGCCGTGGGTGTGCTCCCGACCCACCGCCGGCGGGGGGCGCTCACGAAGATGATGCGCTATCAGCTCGACGACATACACGAACGAGGCGAGCCGGTGGCAATTCTGTGGGCATCGGAGGCAAACATCTACCGGCGTTTCGGCTACGGCCTTGCCTCGATGCAGGCGATGATTGACATCGAACGAGATCGCGCCGTTTTCAGAAGGGCAATTGCGCCCGTCGGGCGCGCCCGGCTGGTGGACATCGAACAAGCGGCCAAGGTCTTTCCCGAGATCTATGACCGCGTGCGAATCGGAACGCCCGGCATGGTCACGCGTTCTCCCCTGTGGTGGAGAGAGCACACCCTTCACGACCTGAGGCAAAACCATGGCGGCGGGCCGCCGATGTGGCGCGCGGTGGTCGAGATCGAAGGGCGCGCCGAGGCCTATGCGTTGTACCGGGTGCACCAAGCCTGGGATCAAGGATCTCCGACGGGCTTCTTGCAGGTCCTCGAGGTGATGGCAACGGCACCAGAGGCAATGCAAGAGGTGTGGCGGTTTCTTTTCGGAGTCGATCTCGTTACCCGGGTGAAAGCCGACTGGCTGCAGGCCGATCATCCTCTGGTGTTGATGGTGACGGAACCGAGCAGGCTGCGCTTCAGGCTTCAGGACGCTCTCTTTCTGCGGCTCGTCGATGTAGGGCGTGCCTTGGAAGCCCGCGCCTTCAGAAGCGAGGATTCGTTGACCTTCGAGGTCAGGGACGCCTTCTGTCCGTGGAACGAGGGCCGTTGGCATCTGGAGACTCACGCAGAGGGTGCAACTGCTATCCGGACCTCGAGCCAGGCCGACCTCGTGCTCGACGTCGAGGACCTGGGGAGCGTCTATCTCGGAGCCTTCACTTTCGAGCACCTCCTGATGAGCTCCAGGGTCGAAGAAGCTACCCCCGGCGCGATCCGGCGCGCCGACGCGATGTTCATCTCCGAACGAGCGCCGTGGTGTGTCGAATTGTTCTAGACGCTGTCCCGCCGAGGCGGGTCAGGGGCGCGCCGCCACCAAGGAGATGATCTTCGGAGGACGCGCGATCACCTTTGCCGGCGGCTGTTCGCCCAGGTGGATCTGCACGTTGGGCGAGGCGAGCGCCAGCTCTACCATCTGACTTTCGGTTACCCCGGCCGGCACGGCGATCGTGTCACGCACTTTCCCGTTCACCTGAACGACCATCGTGACCTCGTCCTCGGCGGCAAGACCGGCGTCGAAGACCGGCCACGGCGCGATATGGATCGACCCCTCGTGACCCAGCCGATGCCACTGCTCTTCGGTGATGAACGGCGCCATGGGAGCCAGCATCTTCAACAGCGCTTCTACCAGCTCGCGCAGAACCGTGGGATGCCCGCCGCCCGTAGAGCGGACACGGTACGCGTCGTTCACGAGCTCCTGCAGGCGAGAGATCGCGGTGTTGAACGAGAAGCTCTCGTAGTCGCGGGTGACGACCTTTATCGTCCGGTGAATGGCCCTGCGCAGCGTGATGTCCGGCGCGCCGAGCTCAGAGCCGTCCCCATCGCCGAGCGCGTGCACCTCCTCGCACAGGCGCCACACTCGCTGCAGCCACGGAGCGGTAACCCTGCCGATCGACGTGACGCCCTCAAGCGGCCAATCGAAGTCCTGCTCGGGAGGGCCGGAGAACAACATGTACAAACGCAGGGCGTCCGAGCCATAGCGGTCGAACGCCTCTACCGGTTCGACGATGTTCCCGCGCGATTTCGACATCGCCTTGCCGCCCATGGTGACCATTCCCTGGTTCAGCAGGGCCGGATAGGGCTCAGGGTGTTTCGCCATACCCATATCAACAAGCACCTTCTGGAAAAAGCGCGCATAGATGAGATGCATGACCGCATGTGTGATGCCGCCCGAGTACTGGTCGATCGGCATCCACGCGTCCGCGATCTCGGGATCGAACGGCAGCTCATCGTTGTGAGGATCGAGGTAGCGGTTGAAATACCACGACGAGTCCACAAAGGTGTCCATGGTGTCCGTTTCCCGGTGCGCCGCCCCGCCGCACCTGGGGCACTCGACGTTGACCCACTCATCCACCTTTGCCAGTGGAGAGAACTCTCCGCTCGGTGTGTAGTCGACGATATCGGGCAGCACGACCGGCAGATCCTCCTCGGGCACCGGCACCTCGCCGCAACCTGCGCAATACAGAATAGGAATCGGTGTGCCCCAGTACCGCTGGCGGCTTATCAACCAGTCGCGAATCCGAAAGTTCTTGGCGGCGCGCCCGCGGCCCTGTTCCGCAAGCCAGTCGGTCACCCGTTGAACCGATTCCCCGGTGGGGGTCCCGTCGAAGCCGTCGCTGTTGACCATGACGCCGTCGCCGTCATAGGCCGTCCTCATGGAGTCTGCGTCCAGTGGATCCGCTTCATTCGGCTGTATGACCACCCTGACCGGGAGTCCGTATGCGCGCGCGAAGTCGAGGTCTCGCTGGTCGTGGGCCGGCACCGCCATGATCGCGCCGGTCCCGTACTCCATCAGAACGTAATCCGCAACCCAAATGGGGATGAATTCTCCGTTTACCGGATTGGTCGCATACTTCCCCAAGAACAAGCCCTTCTTGGGTCGTTCGGTGGAGGCCCGATCTATGTCCGAGAGAGTGGCGACCTCCTGTCTGAAACCGGTCAGCTCGTCCTCGAGCCCGGAAGCTGCGGCAAGCTCCTCCGCCAGAGGGTGCTCCGGCGCCACGACGAAAAAGGTTGCACCCCATAGAGTGTCCGGCCGGGTGGTGAACACCGTCACCGGCTCGGCGAGCCCTTGTATGCCGAACTCGACCTCAGCGCCGAATGAGCGGCCGATCCAGTTGCGTTGCAGGCTCTTCAGCCGGTCGTTCCACCCCGGATTGAGATCGAGGTCATCGAGCAGGCGGTCGGCGTAGTCGGTGATCTTGAAGAACCACTGGGTCAGATAACGCCTCACCACCTGGGTGCCACAGCGCTCGCAATGACCCGCTATCACCTGCTCGTTGGCCAGGACGGTCTTGCAGTTCGGGCACCAGTTGGCGGGCGCGTTGCGACGGTAGGCCAAACCCCTGTCGTAGAACCGCAGGAAGAACCACTGGTTCCACTTGTAGTAACCGGGGTCGCAGGTGTAGAAGGTACGGTCCCAGTCGGCCGAATAGCCGAGCCGCTCCATCGACAGGCGATGCTTGGCGATGTTGTCGTAGGTCCACTTCTTGGGATTGACGCCGCGTTTTATGGCCGCGTTCTCCGCCGGCAGCCCGAACGCATCCCAACCCATGGGGTTGAGGACGTCGAAGCCTTGCATGCGGTAGAAGCGCGCAATGGTGTCGTGAATCGTGAAGATCTCCACGTGGCCCATGTGGAGGTCCCCCGACGGATAGGGATACATAGTCACGACGTAGCGCTTGGTCCCCGTGGGGCGCCGGGGTGCTGCCCAGGCCCGATCCAGCAGCCAGGTCTTCTGCCACCGGTCCTCTATCGATCTGAAGTCGTAATCGGCCATGGCCCTCAAAGATAGTGCTTCGAACACAGGTGCTTGCCCGAGCCGGCGTAGTCAGACGGATGTGGGGCGCTGCGGCAGAACGACGCTCCGGCGCCGAAGCCGGCGAAAAAGGAAGACGAACGCCGACACGAGACCGACCAGGAGCAGGCGGTTCACCGTGGCCCCCTGATGTGACGCGCTCGAGGCAACGGCTTTGGAGGGAAGTCCTTGCCTCTGCAACCTGTGGACGAGGGAAGGCGGGTAGCGGTACCAGCCGGGCGGCAGCCGGTAGGAACCGGAGCGGGACCCGAACCCGTCCCAAAGCTCCTGGGCCCCGGGAGTGTAGGCCAGGGGACCGCCCTCTGCGTACGGGTACAGCTGCACTTCGACCGTGTCGGACCGCAGGTCGGGGGCGGCTCCGAGGTTTAGGTGGTAGGCAAGGTCGTAGCGGGGGCCCAGCTCATCGGCGGGCGGTTCAAGCGGATGCTCTCTGGCGAGTTGGGCGAGGGCCATCGCGGTCGGCGAGCGCTGGCTGCGAACAATGCCGAACTCCTCACGGCTCAAGTTGACGCTGCCCGTGATCCCCGGTCCCCTCAGATCGACCGCGGTGAGTTCGAGTGATTTTCCCAGGGCGGGCTGCGCTACCGCAAGGACCAGAAGGACCAGGGTAAAGA
>JALZIQ010000119.1 GCA_030860205.1 Actinomycetota bacterium
TTTCCGGCATAGAAGGTCGGGTTGCTGGAGCCGCCGCCGCAGGGCGTCGCGACCTCAGTCAGATCTGGATCGGCGGCGATCGCCACCGGGGCGCCGACGGCCAGCGTTGCCGCCACCAGCGCCGCCAAAATCAGGCCCGGGCGAGCTCGCCCGCGGCCTCTAGGACGTGTATTCACAAACAGCCCCCCATCTCAACCACAGCCCCATGTCGTGCAGTAACCGCTTTCCGCAGGAGCCATCCGAGTTGTACCGGCTCCATGCTTGCCACAAACTGTAGGTGAGCGCGTTTGGAAACTGAATAGCCCAAGCGGGTGGTTTTTCGAGTGGTGAGGGGCTGGGTTCTGAGCTGAGGTGAGTCCTGCCGGCCGATTCTTAGCCGGAACCCACTTCTCCCACGTGGTCCAGGAACTAGGTCCAGCTCGGACCGTCCGGGTTGACAGTGGTCGCTCCCAGACGATCCCCCGTGTGGTCGTCCGGTGTGGTCGAAATCGCGAAGACTTCGTCCCCTAGCGGAAGGCACGTGGCGCCCGATTTCGATAGAGTCCGTGAAGAACTACCAAAACCTCTCCGAGGGGCCTTTCCGTGTTGCTTGAAGCGGCATTCATCAGACTGCCTTGTTGAAGCGCGACGCGCCTCCGCGCCCGCCCGGTTTGACGCGTCTGGAGGCAGGGTTGTCCCTATTCGCCAGTGCCGCGCTGATTGCGGTTGTGACTCTGGTGTTCATGACCGGGATTTCGGCGGGCAGTGGGAGCTCCCGGCTACCCGGCAACCCCTATACCGGAGCCGGTGTGGTTGCAGACAGGCGTCCCACCAGCGCGTACGTGAGGCGCAGTGGTGTGTGGGCCACTCCCTCCCGCAGGCACGTCCCCCTGGGTCGAATAATGATCCCGTCATTGGACGTGCGGGCAAAGTTTCGGCTCGGAGTCCACGACCGGATAGTCCGGCTCGGCCCCGGGCTGTGGCCGGGCTCGCCTTATCCAGGGGTGCAAGGCAACTCAGTCCTTGCGGGTCATCGCACCAGCTACACGCATCCCTTTGCCGATCTCGACCTACTCAGGCGGGGCGACGTCATTCGTACCCGGGCGCGAGGGGGGCGGCTCACGGTCTTCAGTGTCTTCAAGATCGCCACCGTCCCTGAGGCCTCCTACCGGGAGTTCGTTCTGAGACAGCCGCGCAGGCCGGAGGCCAGAGTCATCACACTGTTCGCCTGCACTCCCAAAGGAATGCGCACGCATCGCATCGTTGTACAGGCACGAGTGGAAGAGGGCGAGGGCGCCCTGGGATCACATCAATCGGACAGTTCTGCTGACACAGGGGGCTCTAGTAGCGGAAGGATCGATGCAGCATGACACAACCTAAGCTTTTCGGCGGTGGGCCCGTGATGATGTTCACGGACGATCGCAGCCGTCGTAGTTTCCTGAAATGGGCCGGGCTCCTGGGGGTGGGAGCCACCCTCGCGGCGGCAGGCGCGCGAAGTCGTTTCGCGTCTGCTCAGGGGGACGAGGGGGACATTGGGATCCTCAACTACGCTCTTGCCCTCGAGTACCTGGAGGAGGACTTCTACGGGCGCGGCGCCGACTCGGGACTGCTCACAGGGCGGGCCGGAGAACTCGTAGCGGCCATTCGGAATCACGAGACCGAGCACGTCGCGGCCCTCGAATCGACCATCTCAGACCTCGGCGGCACTCCGGTGAAGAAGCCCAAGTTCTCCTACCCGCAGGGTGTCTTCAAGGACAAGAAAGTGTGGTTGGAGACGGCCCTCGACTTCTCGCAGCTGGGCGTGAAGGCCTATCACGGCCAGGTCCAGCTCATTCAGAGCCCCGAGCTCCTGGGAGCAGCCGCTTCGATCGCCGGTGTCGAGTCCCGTCATGCCGCCGTCATCGCACACCTCGCAGGGCGCAACCCGTTCCCGGCGCCGCTCGAACAGAGTTTCACCAAGGGCCGGGTTCTCAAGACCGTCAAGCCATTCATCTCTGGATAAGTGTCGTGAATCGAACGGAAGAAAAGGACGAATTATGAAAGACATCATGAGCAGAAGAACATTCTTCAAGTCTTCGGTTGCGGCATTGCCGCTCGCCACAGTGGCCTCCGCCCAGCCGGCGTGGGCTCAGGGCGCCGATTTCAAGAGCGATGTCGATATTCTGAACTTTGCGCTCATCGCCGAGTACTTCCTCTCGGCCTTCTATCGTGAGGGAAGTCCGGACCTGTCCTCGAAGGAGGCTCGTTACATCGAGGATATCGGGGCCGACGAAGACGCTCACATCGCGGCGATCACGGCGACGGTGCAAGATCTCGGTGGTACGCCGACCATGGCGCCGGCGATCGACTACGGAGACGTTTTCAACGACCGCGGGAACTACCTTAGTTTCGCCTTGCGCTTCGAGAACCTCTTTGGGGGTGCCTACCTCGGGGCCGCAGGGCAGATCTCCAACAAGGAGATTCTTCAGGCCGCAGCAGGGATCTTCGGCACCGAGGAACGTCACGCCGCGGTCATCGCCGACCTGCTGCAGGAACCGGTCGAGGGCGGCGTCTTCAACGGGGCGTTGACTCAGGGCGCCGACAAACGAACCGTGCTGCGAGCCTTGCGGCCTTTCGTGAAGAACCCGCAGACCACGACCGTGAAGGCGGCCGTCACTCTCTAGACCCATGGTCACCCGGTCGCACCCAAAAAATAGGCGAATAATTTCCAGGTGACCCATCCACCTCCCGCTTCTCCTGCGAATAAGAGAAGAGCGCGCGGTCTTCGGGTCGCCGGGCCTAGCAACAGGGGCTGAAGGCAGGACGAGAGGAGGTGCAGAGGGAACCCCTCCCGCGTCCCGAGCGGAACGCCGCTCTGACAAGTGACGAGTTGTGTTCCAAAGAGCACGGGAGGCTCAAATGACCGACATACTGAATCGTATCGACCGCGCCGCAGCTCCGGCCTTTGCAAAGCAATCAGTGAGCAGCCGGCGTCAGTTCGTAACCACCGCGGGGGCGTCGCTCGGCGCACTCGGCCTGCTCAGCATCCCCGGGGTTGCTTCCGCCAAGCACGAGAGCACCCAGACCATTCTCAACGTGGCCGCCACCGCTGAGGTCCTGGCCACGATCGTCAACACCGTCGGGTTCAAGAAGGGCCTCGGCGGCGACGCGGTCACCCAGCGCAACATCAGGGCGGCAGCTCGTGAAGAGCTGATCCACTACCAGGTCCTCGTGGCCTCGGGAGGGCGCTCTCTCACCAAGAAGATCTGGGTGCCGGACGCGGTCTTCGCCAACCGCACCAACTTCCTTTCGACACTCGAGGTCGGCGACCAGATCTTCGTCAACGCCTATCTCATCGCGACCCACGCCTTCGGCGCCCGTCGCGAGGAGGACCTCGCCACGATCGCGGCCGAGTTCATGGGCGTCGAGGCGGTTCACCGAGCGCTCGCTCGCCAGTCGCTGGGCAAGCTCGGCAACGACCGTGTGTTCATGAAGTTCGACCAGAAGGAGACCGCGCCGGACGCTCCGAACAAGGGGCAGCCGGGCTTCGACGAGCTCTCCGGAGCCGTCAAGCAGCTCCAGGCCGCCGGGTTCGGCCTCGGAGTGAAGGGTGCCGGTCCGGGCCGCTTCTACGACTTCGACAAGGTCAAGAAGGACACTCCGAACGACCCCGACCTCAACACCTTCCTGCCGGACGCCAACTAGCCGGCGGAACGTAGTCCGACGGGCCCGGGGGCGCTGCCTCCGGGCCTTGTCGCGGCCAGTCCAAACTCAGCTCCCGAAGGGAGCGACGCCCACCTGCTCCGGTCCACGCCCCTGAAACTCGCTCCGGAAGTCGTCGATGGCGGCGCGCGAATAGCTCTCGCACGACTGCAGGTTGCGCCATCCGGACAGGGCGTAGTCGAAGCCCGAGTCGAGCCCCTCGAAGGAAGACGCCGCCAGGGGCTCGACGAAGCCTGAGCGCTGTGCTCTGCGGTTGGCATCTTCGACCAGCGCCTGGATCCCCTCGACCGTGGAATCGGGCGCTTCGGGGTCGAACCAGATCACTATCTGGCCGTGCTCGAGGTTGTGCACCAGCTGCTCCGGCTCCAGTGGGTTGGGGTAGAAGCCGGGATCAGCAGGAGTCCCGTAGTGGGGACCGGAGGTCGGCGGGGTCGAGTTGTAGGGGGCATGTTCGGCGCCCACGTCGATGTGATTGCGACCCTGCTCTGCGAACTGCTCCACGTCGTTGCACCCGGCCGCCGAAGCCGCCACTCCGTCGGGGACCGAGGATGTGGGCGTGGTGTCGCGGTCGGAGAGTACAAGGGCGACCACCGCCACGATCACGACCGCGGCGATGCCGGCAGTCACCAGGTTCGAGCGGCGGCTCGCCTGGCGTTGCTGCGCCTTACGGGCCTGCTCGGCGAGCCGCTTGCGCTGCTTTTCCCGGAGCTTCTTGCTCTGTCCCTTGTCGAGTTCCTGACTCATCCTGATCCTCTGAGGTCGTTCAGGCGCGAAGCTAGGGGCCGAGGTTAGCGGGCCCTCGGCTTAGTTTCGACGGCCCCGGTGCCCACTTGAAAGAGATCTGCCCTCGGCCCGTCGGCCCACCTACCTGAACAGGTCCTCGTCCGGCGGCCGCACGATCCCTGCCGCCGATCCCGCCCCCCGCCCGACGCGGGCACCGCGTACCAGGGCCGCAGCGCGGCCCGTGGCCTTTCCCATCACCAGCTCTGCGGCGCCCGCCAGCTCGTCGGCGACGCAGATGATTGTGGCGGAGAGCTCGTTGCCGAAAGAGTCCCTTTGTCCTCTGTAGTCGAGGAACGGATCGATCCCCGCCACCCCGATCGCCACGTTGGTCTGCCCCTTGCGCCAAGTCCGGCCGAAGGTGTCGGAGATGATCACTGCGACCTCGGCTCCGGTGAGACGGCGCATCCGGGCCCTGAGCCGCCGGGCCGAGAGGTCCGGGTCCACCGGCAGCAGGCAGATCCACCCGGGAGCGACATTGGAGGCGTCCACGCCTGCATTGGCGCACACGAATCCGTGGCGGGTCTCCGAGATCACGACCTCGCTCGAGCGGCGCAGGATCCGGGCGGACTCTGCGTGGACCGCGGCCGAACGCTCGGCGCCCGCCACGAGCCTGCCCTCGGCCTTGGAGACGGCCTTGTGCGCCACCACCACGACGTCCCCTTCGAGAAAGCCTCCGTGGGGGGCCGCCGCCGAGATCAGGGCGGCGAGATCGTCGCCCTCCGCCACCTCCGGGATTCCTTCGAGTCCCAGCACCCGCAGCTCGCCCCCGGGGGAGTCCGTCACAACTCCATCAAGGAGGCGGCAAGCCGCTCCGAAGCGCTGTGATCATTCATGACCGTGGGCAGCGCCACCGCTCTCATCCCCAGGCCCTCCACCACAGAGCGCTCTTGCGGGTCCGAGGCGTCCACAACGAAAACGTCGCAAAATCCGGCGTAGAGGCGCGCCACGGCGGACGCTCCCGCTCCCGCCCCGAGGCTCTGGAGCAGGCGGTCGGCGGGTCCTTTGAGGGCCGCGCCGCGCACGATGGGAGAGACCGCGATCACGCGCGGGTGGGTGGTCAGGGCCTCGTTCACGCCGGAGAGCGAGATGATCGGCCCGATCGAGAGGAAGGGGTTGGAGGGGCAGAGGATCACGAGGTCGGCGTCGATGAGGGCATCGAGAACTCCGGGGGCGGGCTTGGCGTCGGCGAGCCCGTCGAAGGACACCGCGGCAACCTCCGGCCGGGTGCGCTCCTTGACGAAGTACTCCTGGAACTCGAGGCGGCGGCCGTCGGAGGTCTCGACCACGGTGCGGACCGGGTCGTCGGACATCGGCAGGA
>JALZIQ010000006.1 GCA_030860205.1 Actinomycetota bacterium
CGCCTCCCCGAAGAAGACCCCGATGCCGACGGGTAGTATTTGCGACCTAGGGGGCCCATAGCTCAGCTCGGTTAGAGCGCACCCCTGATAAGGGTGAGGCCGATGGTTCAAATCCATCTGGGCCCACGAACAGTCGGCGCGCCAATACTGGGATCGGCCACAAGTAACTCGAGTAGCTGCTCTTCCCCGAGAGAGTGGCACTCATCATGCCGACCGCGCATCTTCCAAAAAACAAGGAGGAGGAATGCAGCTAGATCCGGCTTTGTCGTGAGAGCACTCTTCGACGCCTTCAACGACGTAGATCTAGATCGAGCGGCGGGCACGGTGACCGAGGATTTCGAATTGCTCGACCTTGCGATGGGTCTGTCGTTGCATGGGCGCGAGGGTCTCCGCGACTGGCTCCAAATGTTTAGGACGGCCCTCCCAGACGCGCGCACCGAGATCCAGAGCTATTGGTCCACGGCGACCGAGTCGCGACCGAGCATGTGGGTCGCGGGATTCACTCCGGTCCCTTCGTCACTCAAGCCGGCGCGATCCCACCAACGGGCCGCCATGTGGAGATTCGCATCGGCGAGTTTTACGAGTTGAGCGAGGGCAAGATCAGACGGCTCGTGGCTTACTACGACGGCGCCACCATTATGCGCCAACTCCGCCTTCTTCCCCGCTCGGGCAGTACCCCGGAACGGCTGATGACCGCCAGTGATGGCTCTACGAGTGAGGGCGAGGCGACTACTAAGGCGGAGCTGAGGTCGCCATCGACCACATCTCACGCTAGGCTAGATGGCAACTCTTGGACCAGGTTTGAATAGCATCCACTTAGGCCCCACCCCTTGACTATCCTCCGGGCCTCATGACTTCCTCGATATCGGTCCCTCCCGGCGATCTGCTCCAGCTTCTCGACTGGAAGCGGTCCGTGTCCGCCCTGTACGCAATGGTGCGCGGACACAAGAACCCTGTCGAGGCGTGGAGCCTGTGGCGTGCGGAGCGGGCAGCTCTGTTCGCGCAGCATCCGCAATCGCCCCTGCCGGCGGAGGTGCGCGCCGAGGTCACCCTCGAGTACTTCGGCTACGACCCCGCTCTACGCGTACTCGCCGAGACTGAGGTCGTCGAGGGCCGCCACTACGAGATCGCCACCAGTGGCGATCTGTCCTACGGGTTCACCCATTTCGCCTCGGCGCATTTCGGCCTCGAGGGCCACGGTATGAGCCTCGAGCTCTACTGGTTGGACGGCTACGGCGGTGGCCTGTTGCTCCCCTTCCGGGACGCCACATCCGGTGAGTCGACCTACGGAGCCGGTCGCTATCTGCTCGACACCGTCAAAGGGGCCGACCTGGGGTTGTCCGGTGGGCGGATCGTGCTCGACTTCAACTTCGCCTACAACCCCTCCTGCGTTTACGATCCCGCATGGGTCTGTCCGCTCGCCCCGCCCGCGAACCGCCTGCCGGTCTCCGTACAGGGCGGCGAGCAGCTACCGGGCGGTCTCTTTCCCGCCGAGGAAAACCTGTAGCGGAGCCAGGCCGTAGGACCAGGCGAAAGCTCCTTCGTGCTCGGCGTCCCACACCGCCAGATCCGCCAGCCTCCCAGTCTCGACCGTCCCCCGATCCTTCAGGTCCAACGAGCGTGCGCCGCCCGCAGTCGCCGCCGCCAAGGCTTCATCGACCGACAACCCGAAGGCCGCCACGGCAAGTGCAACTACAAGGCTCATGCTGGTAGCCCCACAGGTCCCGGGGTTGTGGTCGGTTCCCAGGGCCAAAGTCACGCCGGTGTCCAAGAAGGTGCGCGCCGGCGGCATCCTCCCCATGGCAAGCGCGGTGCCCGGCGACAGGGTCGCCACCACGCCCGCTGACGCGAGGGCCCGTGCATCGCCTTCGTCTGCATGGAGCAGATGGTCGGCGGACTGCGCCGCGACCTCTGCCGCCAACATGCTGCCGCCGCTGTGAGCGAGCTCGTCGGCATGTATCCGGGGGATGAGCCCAGCTCGCCTCCCCCCCACAAGGACCTTCCGGGATTGGGGCACCGAGAAATAGCCCTCATCGCAGAACACGTCACAGAAACGGGCCCCTTCAGCCGCCGCCGGACCACACCAGGCGACCACCTCGTCGATGAAGCTCTCTGCGGTGTTGCCGGGCGGCACCGCATGGGCGCCCAGAAAGGTTGGCTCGACACGAGGTAACGTGGGATCGCAGCCGAGCTCGGTGAGGATCCGCAATGCCTCGAGCTCACCCTCCAGTTCGAGCTGGTACCCGGTCTTTGCCTCGATGGTCGTGGTCCCGCCCCGAAGCCAGTCGCTCAACCGTCCCGCCACCAGAGCCCGCAGTTCCTGGAAGGACGCTTGGCGGGTGGTCGCAACGGTCGCACCGATCCCTCCTCCCATGGCGGCGATCTCCGAGTAGGAGGCTCCAGCCGATCTTTGCGCGATCTCGGCTAAGCGGTCGCCGGCATAAACCGGGTGGGTGTGGGCGTCGATCAGCCCCGGGGTCACCAGCGCACCTCCGCAGCTATCTTCCCCGTCGATATGGAGGCGGACCTCCTCCGGCGGTCCCGGCGCTGCCGGGCCGACCCAGGCGATTTGCTCCCCGTCGATCACCAGCGCCGCACCCTCCAGCACCCCTCGGGCGGTTCCGGTGTAGAGCCGGCCGATGTGGTTCAGAAGTCTCACGGGTGCTCCTCCACCAGTGGCATGATCGCTTCCTTCAGGGCGCGTCCTACGTCGCCCAGCCCAACGTGTACTCCGTCGACGACGACGGGGCGACCCCGGACGACGACGTGCGTGACGTCGGCGCTGCTCGCCGCGAAAACTACGTGATCCAGCGCATCCGGCGCGCCGGCGCCGGCGGTGCGGGGGGAATCGAGTCTCACTGTGACAAAGTCCGCCGGCGCGCCGGCCTCAAGCACACCACCGTCGCGTCCGATCGATCTCATCCCACCGCTCGTTGCGGCGCGCAGCAGGTCGACGGCACTGTGGTGGCCCCGGCGTTCTGTGACCAGGCGCTCGTCTAGCTCTACCGCGCGTCCCTCCTCGAAGAGATCCACCACCGCCTGGCTGTCGCTGCCGAGGCAAATGCGGCTACCGGCCGCCATGAGGGCGGCGGCGGGACCTACTCCATCGGCCAGATCCCGCTCTGTGGTGGGACAGAGGCAGACCCTCGTGGAGCTTGCCCCCAGCCGGGCGATGTCGTGTCCGCTGAGGTGCGTAGCGTGTACCGCGGTGGTCATTGGCCCCAGGATCCCCAAAGCCCCCAGCAGTCCGACGGGGGTCTGTCCGGTCGCTGCAAGGCAGGCTTCGTTCTCGGCACGCAGTTCGGACACGTGCACATGAAGGGGGACGCCCCTTTCAGCCGCCCAGTCCCGCACGACTTCCATCGAATCGGGGTCTACCGCCCGCACGCTGTGAATGGCCGCGCCGACCACGGTGGCGTCGGGGACTTCGATCGATCCGGCGCGCCGGGCCCACGCGTGAGCGTCCCGATCACCGAAGCGCTTCTGAGGGCCATCAAGCGACCGGTCGAAGCCGCCCCGCAGATAGCATGCATCGAGAAGCGTAAGCCTGACGCCTGCCTCGGATGCAGCCTGCACGAGTGCGGCGCCCATGGCATTTGGCTCTCCGTAGGGCCGCCCCGAGGGATCGTGGTGAACATAATGGAACTCACCCACCGCACAGATGCCCGCCAGCGCCATCTCCCCGTAAACGGCCCGGGCCAGAGAAAAAAGGCTCTCCGGATCGAGGCGCGCCGCCAGCGCGTACATCGCGTCCCGCCAGCTCCAAAAATCTCCTTTGCGGATCCGGGCATGGGTCCGCCCCCGCAGGGCGCGCTGGAAAGCATGGGAGTGCGCGTTGGCAAGACCCGGAATGGTCAAGCCCCCCAGCCGAACCACACCGTCGTACGGAGGGGGGGCCTGTGCGGTGACGGCCGCGATGCGCCGATCGTGGACCTCGAACAGGACGTCTCTCTCTATCGCCGGAGATGAGCCGCCCAGCCACGCCATCTCGGCCAGATACCGATCTGCACCTAAAGGAGTGGGTCTCGTGGTGGAATCGACGTCGGGTCCTCCATGTCAGGTCAGGTCGGGGCAACATCGTCCGGCCGGGTCCTCTGCGACCGCCGTAGTATGCCCCTCCCCTGTATAGTTCCGCTTTGGGGCTAACAGCACCTTGAAGGCCTGCTTAGGGCAGGGACAACTGGACCGCAGCAGTGGGAGCCTTCATGATCACCTTCAACTCCGTCAGCAAACGCTTTGCCGATGGCACTACTGCCGTCGACAAGTTGAGCCTCGAGGTGCCCGACGGCGAGATCGCAGTCTTTGTCGGGCCCTCGGGATGCGGCAAGACGACGACTCTTCGCATGGTCAACCGCATGATCGAACCCACCGACGGGATCATCGAAGTCGACGGCAAGAACATCCTCAAAGAGGATCCGGCCGAGCTCCGCAGGCGCATCGGCTACGTTATCCAGCAGATCGGCCTGTTCCCACACCGCACGATACGCGACAACATCGGGACCGTCCCCGGGCTCGTCGGATGGGACAAGAAGCGGACCCGGGAACGTGTCGACGAGCTGATCGAGGTTGTAGGACTGCCGGAAGGTTCAGGCGACCGCTATCCCCACGAGCTCTCCGGCGGGCAGCAGCAGCGAGTGGGGGTAGCGCGCGCCCTTGCCGTCGACCCCCCGATCATGCTCATGGACGAGCCCTTTGGCGCCGTCGACCCGATAGTGCGCACGCGCCTGCAGGAAGAGTTTCTCCGTCTGCAGCAGGAAGTCCAGAAAACGATCGTGTTCGTGACGCACGACATCGATGAGGCCATAAAGATGGGTGACCGCATTGCGTTGTTGAGCCAGGGCGGCAAACTCCAGCAGTACGCAACTCCCGAGGAGATGCTGGCATCCCCCGCCAACGAATTCGTCGCCGATTTCCTCGGTGGAGAAAGGGGCCTCAAGCAACTGGCTCTTATCTCGGTAAGAGACGTTGACGCTCGGAGCGGCCCCGTCGTCACTCCCGAAGACACACCGGAGCGCGCCTCGGAGGTGGCCGGGGACGCAAACACAGACTGGGTGGTCGTGGTCGATGACGCTCGGCACCTCAAGGGCTGGGTCTCCATAGACGAGCTCAACGGACAACGCAACGTCGGTGAAGCCAACATCAATGCTTTCAGCGCCGAGGTCAGTGCCGGCGACTCGTTGAGGACCGCGCTAAACGCCATGGTCACCTCTCGTACGGGGGTCGCCGCGCGCGTAGGCGAAGGCGGCGTCTATGAGGGGATCGTGACCCACAAGCTCATCAACGAAGAGCTGTCCAAGCCCGCGCAGCACGCGCAAAGCTGATATGGACTGGGGCTGGGTTCAAGATCACCTCGGGGAGATCCAATCGCTGTTCTTCCAGCATGCCCAGTTCACGCTACTCGCCCTTGTATACGGTTTTGCCATTGCATTTCCGCTTGCTCTTGCAGCTACCCGGTGGCCCTGGCTCTATACGCCGATACTCGGCCTTGCCGGCATGCTGTTCACCATCCCTTCAATCGCTTTTTTCATGTTGATGATGCCCTTCACCGGCCCGACCGCCACCACCTGCCTGATCGCATTGACGATCTACACGCTTCTGGTGCTGGTTAGAAACACCGTCGAAGGGTTGAGGGGTGTGCCTCGGGAAGTACGGGAGGCGGCCGAGGCGATGGGTTACCGGCGGTTCAAGCAACTCTTCCGGGTGGAGCTCCCCATCGCTCTTCCGGTCATCATTGCTGGCATCCGCATAGCCGTGGTAACCACCATCGGATTGGTAACCATCACGGCTTTGATCGGCTTCGGTGGCCTGGGCGCGCTCTTCATTGACGGCTTCCGGCAGGCCTTCGGGACACCCATTATTGTTGGATTCGTACTGTCGGTCCTATTTGCGGTTGTTGCCGACCTTGCGCTCGTGGGGGTCCAACGCCTGCTTACGCCGTGGGCGCGCGCGAGCGGTAGCCGATGACCTTTCTGAGCGAGCTGCTGGCATGGTTCACGGACCCCCTCAACTGGCAGGGGTCCAGCGGCATACCCATACGCACCTGGGAGCACATTCAGTATTCGGTTGCAGCCACTTTCATTGCCGCTTTGATCGCGCTCCCCATTTCCCTTTATCTGGGTCATACAGGACGCGGAGGGCTCTTGGCTATCAATATCGCAAACATCGGGCGCGCCATTCCGTCCCTCGGGCTGATCATCATGGCCTTCATCCTCTTGGGCCTGAACATCATCCCCGTGATGATCGCGCTCGTAGCGCTTGCCATCCCGCCGATCGTCACCAATACGTACATTGGGATCCGTAACGTCAATCGCGAGGTACGCGACGCTGCCGGTGGCATGGGCATGACGGGATGGCAGGTTCTCACTCAGGTCGAGATTCCCGTGGCCATGCCGTTGATCATGGCGGGCCTCCGGACTTCGGCGGTGCAGGTTGTCGCTACCGCCACCCTCGCTGCGTACCTGAGCTTCGGAGGCTTGGGCCGTTTCTTGTTCGACGGCCTCGCCTTGCAGGATTACGAACAGTTGACAGGCGGTGCACTACTCATCGCAGGCTTGTCATTGATTACCGAGTTCGTGCTGGCCCGCGTTCAGACAGTCGTCGTCCCGAAGGGGCTGGCGAAACGCAACGCCACTGCGGCGGTCGACGCAAAGATGAGTGGAAAGGCCGGAGTTGCAGGCTCCGGAGCATGACGTAATGGCCAATCTGAGAGAGGGGAACCATATGAGAGGCACTGTTGGTCGCAAGGCCGCTGCGGTGTTGGCGGCACTCGCGCTCCTGAGCGCGGGTTGTGCCGCGGAAGAGGAAGCAGCTCCAAGCTCCGGTTCGGAAGACTCGGGCCCGATAGTTGTCGGAGCCGTCGAGTTCACCGAAAACATCCTCCTGCAGGAGATGTACTCGCTGGTGGTTGAAGACGCCGGAGGCGAGGCCGAGCTCAAGCAGCCGCTTGCCTCACGCGAGGTTCTCTTTCCGGCGGTGGAGGAGGGAGATGTCAACCTCGTGCCCGAATACACGGGCGCGCTCACGACCTATGTGACCGGTGAGGAAGCCAAAGCCAGCAGTGATGGCGACGAGCTCGTCGCTGAACTGCGCAACGCGCTCGAACCCGAGGGCATCAAGGTGCTCGAGCCCGCTCCGGCTCAGGACCAAGACGCGTTGGTGGTCACTCCGGAGACGGCCGAGAAATACAACCTCGAGACGGTTTCCGACCTTGCACCGGTGGCCGATGAGCTCACCGCCGGAGGACCTCCCGAGGAAAAGGAGCGCTACGTCGGGCTCCCAGGGCTCAAAGAGGTCTACGGGATCGAGTTCGCCGAATTCCGTGCGCTCGACGCAGGCGGCCCGCTGACTTCGAACGCGCTCGAGAGCGGGCAGATCGACGTGGCGAGGTTCTTCTCGACCCAGGGGATCATCGATCAGAAGGGCTGGGTGCTTCTCGAGGAAGACAAGCCCCTGATCCCCACGGAGAACATCATCCCGGTCATCACCGAAGACGTCTCGACTCCTGAGATCGAAACGGCGCTCAACGACGTGTCTGCCGAGCTGACCACGGCCGAGATAACGGCGCTGAACAAGAAGGTCGACGTCAACAAGGAAGATCCCCAGGATGTAGCACAGGCGTGGCTCGAAGAGAAGGGCCTGATCGGCAACTGAACTCCGCGCATAGGACCAGGCCGGAGCGACAGCGCATGACCGAGCTGTCGCTCCGGTTCATCTCCGGGCCCGATGTCGATGCACTCGGCATTACCCGTCGGGACATCTTTGGGGCCGTCGAGGCTGCCGTGCTGGCGCAGGGCCAGGGCAGAGTGGTGCTCGAGCCGAGGGTTCACCTGGTACCTGCCAACGACGGGTCCGGCCATTTCAACGTTCTGCGCGCCCATCTCGGGCCGCAGAACGTCAGCGGTGTGAAGGTCGTGGGCGACTTTGTCGACAACTACCGTGTGGGCTTGCCCAGCGAGCTTGCTCTGGTGACCCTCTATGATCCGGCCACCGGGGCTCCCATCGCCATCATCGACGCGTCCACGATCACCGACGCCCGGACCGGCGCACTGACCGCGCTCGGCGCGCTGCATCTCGCCCGCCGGGACAGTAAGGTTCTTGGCCATATCGGTGCGCGGGGAACAGCATGGTGGAACGTGGCGATGCTCGACGATCTGTTCGACTTCGACGAGATCCGCGTCACAAGCCGGCGCGCCGAGTCGCGCGAGGCTTTCGCAAGCCGACTCGCCGGCCACCTCGGTAAACCCGTAAAGGCGGTTGCTACAAGCGAAGAGGCCCTTGTGGGCGCCGACATCATGGTCGAGGCGACGCGCCTGACGGAGCCGGAGGTTCTGCTGCACACGAACTGGGTCGTTCCTGGGGTCCTCGTCGTCCCCTACGGAACGGTGAGCGCAGTCGAGCTGTCACTCACCGAAGTGATGGACAAGGTAGTGGTGGACGACTGGGGGCAGGCGACCGCGGGCCCGTTCGGCTCACTCCGCCGCCACGTCGACACCGGGCTGTTGACACAAGCCTCGCTGCACGCCGAACTGGGGGACATCGTTGCCGGAAAGAAACCGGGCCGCGAGACCGACGCCGAAAGAACGCTGTTCTGGCACAGGGGCCTTGCCACCACCGATGTCGCCGTCGCGCACATGATCCTGCGACGCGCCGAGTTGGCCGGGGTTGGCACTGTACTTCGGTATCGATAGCAGCCGGCCGCGCGCGCCCGGTCCGTGTCAGGGAGATCCCAGTCGCGAGGGTGCTCGCCTATGTACCTTCGGGGTAGCAAAGCGGGCAGGCTGGCGCAGGGATTCCAACGGGATGAAAGCCAGTAAGCAGACCACGTGTGGCAAGAAGGAGATCTTCAGCGTCAGCCACGTAACAATATGGAAGACCGCGGCCAGCCCAAGATAGATGCGCCCCAGCCTGCCCCGGCTCAAGAGAAGGGGTGAGCCGAGCTCAAACGCGACGAGGGCGTACTGGCCGGCGCGCAGCAGCAAGGGGAAGTCTCTCAGCTCATCTCCGGCCCAGGTGCCGCGTCGCAGCACGGCGCGGAGCAGAGTTGCTCCGTTCAGCCATTCGATTCCTCCATAGCGGAGCTTCGCGTAGGCAGCCAGGAAGTAGGTCAGGACCACGGTGACTTGAATGCAGCGTATGGCCCAACCCGCAGCGTCGCTCAGAGTCGCTTCTCGCCTGGCCTCCCCCACTGTCGGCAGCACGGCCAAAGCCACCAGGAACGCGACTCGATCGTGGTTGACCTTGCCGTAGGAAAACGCAATCACCATCCACTCGAGATAGAGAAGAAAGACAATTGACCCCGTCAACCGAGGTCGGCGTCCGGTCATGGCAATGCCGGCGCAGACCACAATGGCCACCTTCATACCGATGACGAACACTGGCCCCGGGGCCGGTAAGGCAAAGACGCGCGCCAGCCACAAGGGCCGGTAGAGCTCGGGAGATACAGACCCATGCATGGACACCCACGACGTCGTCACCAGAACATCGACCAAGACGAAGCCGTAGAGGAAGACGCGCAGCCAGAAGATCCGTGCGAGTGGCATTGGGACGAACCACCAGTCGAGCCATCGGTTGAACAGCGAGATCGATCTCGAGGACGCCGCCTGATTACTCATGCCGTCGCCAGATCACCGCCGTGCGCGAAGTCGGGTCCCCCACCGTTGCGCCGCCCTCCAGGCGGTAGGTGAGATACACGATGCGTAATTCTCCCACCGCCGATTCATCGGGGTGCAGACGTCTATAAGCCGCCGCCAGATGAGGCAGGATCTCTTCTCCATAAAAGACGAGCTGAGTTTGAAGCTCCGCTCGGCGCATCCCCACTTCTGCGATTCTGAGGACCCTCCTCTCGGCTTTTCCGATCACTCCTTCGAGTCTCAGAGACGAAGCCTTTCCGGTCGGTTTCGTGGTCACTGCATACATGCGAAAGGGCCCGAAGGGAAAGTGGTCGTCCTCTCCGGCGACTGAACCGGCAACAAGGGCCATAGCAATGATCGATGTGGCAACGACGCGCCCGCGCCGAGACCGCCTCGTCAGCATCACTCAAGGATAGATGCTCGAAACCGTGCCTACATCGTGTGGATGGCGGTCTCAGTCCCTGCCCAGTGCTCCTCCATGGCCACGGGATTGCCGTATCGGCAGACCAGCCCTTGCCCACGCCATGAAACCTCCATCCAGATCCGTAGCATTGGCAAAGCCCATGTCCTGAAGCGCGGCCGCTGCGAGGCTGGATGTGTATCCCTCCACGCAGAAGAGAATGATCCGGCAGTCATAACCGGTCACCTGCGGGATCCGGGCGTCGCAGGTCGGATCGAGGCGCCATTCGAGGTGGTTGCGCGAGATTACGAGCGCGCCGGGTACGGCTCCCTGGGCCAATCGCTCCTCGTACAGTCGGATGTCGACGAGCAGAGCGCCGGCTTCGGCTGCTGCAAAGGCTTGACGCGGGGTGACCCGTTGCAGGCGCTCGCGGGCGGCGGCAAGAAGCTGATCGGCGGTCTTCACCGGCGCCTCCTCATAAAGCGGTGGGTTCGGGTCCGTCGACCTCGAGAGTGTGGTCGAGCTCGAGCCCCCCATCCACCGTGCGCCGGTAGTAGTTCATCTTTGTCAGCGGAGGCGAATAGGCGTGCAAGCTGGTTGCAAACCCGGGGCCGGCATTGATCAGGTTGTGAACGTAAGAAGGACCGAACGCGCGGCTCCGGCCGTGCCGGTGCCGGACACGCAGCATCGGTCCCTGCCGGCGACGGTCGCTGTGATACTCCACCAGCGTTCCCTCTGCGACGTAGACCGCGCCGGACGAGCCCCCATGGTCGTGAATCTCGGTGTCTTGCGCCGCCACCCACCCCAACAACCAGACTTCGAAGCCGTCGGTTCTGTACAGGCGTCTGTACCACCGTTCGGAGGGGATGTGCTGCACCAGGGGTCGCCACACCTCATGAGCGTCGGCGAAGCGCCTGACGAGCCCGGTCAACTCATCCCCCGAGAGATGGTGTGGACTCAAATCCAACCAATCGACCAGGGTCGCGATGGCTTCTGCCGGCGACGCTTCTGCGGTGCGCATGACAGACCTCCTACCTCTTCAGGAGATCTCGTACCGACCACCAACCGGCGATGGTCAGAGCCAGACGCGACCTCCTGGGCCCAACCGCCGTCCGGCCGATGCACGATGTGCAACACGCCGCCCAGGCGGTTCGTCGTCCGACCGGTCCCCCACCCCTTTGACGAAGTCCGGGCCCGGCTTGCCCACCTTACACCCGGACCTCCTATAGGAACTCCGCCGCCCTCGTCGGAGTGGCTGGTTAGGATGAGCGGCACATGGAGGTGACCAGAGACCAGCGGGCTGCTCTCGGCGAAGCCGTAATGAAGCT
The DNA here is from genome assembly GCA_030860205.1 of Actinomycetota bacterium. Taxonomy (GTDB): domain Bacteria; phylum Actinomycetota; class CADDZG01; order CADDZG01; family WHSQ01; genus JACDDL01. The sequence continues at coordinate 11,358 of JALZIQ010000006.1, forward strand.
CGAGCGCGACTTTTACGGGAGGGGACCGAGCTCCGTGCGCGTCTCGGTCAGCGACAGCGCCCCCTTTGTGATCACCGTCCTGTCTGTCGACAGTCTCACCGCCGCCGACAAGACTCTGTCAGAACGCGATCACGTCGCGGCAGTCGTGTCACATCACCAGGCGATCCACAACGCCACCGCAGAAGACTTCGTGGCCCAGTTCGAAGGGATCCTGGGGTGGCGTCCGGACGCATACCTCGCCCAGGTAGATCCAAAGAACGGCTATGCGGTGCGGGTGTTCGTCCGCACCGACGAGGTTTGACGGGCCCGGGAATCAGAAGCTAGCTACTGCTAGAAGTCCCGCTCCACGAACGTGACCTCGAGTCCGCCAAACCAGGCCGCGGCGCGGTTATAGAGAAAGGCCAGGAAGACGGTGGCGAGCGACCCCAGAAGAGAAAGGGTCCCGCCGATCAAAGTCGCCCAGCGTTCGACCCCCGCGAGTGTGATGTCGAGCCTCAGGTCCAGCACGCCTTCGTTGGCCGCCATTCTCTCGATCTGGCGGAAGATTCCCAGGCCGTCCAAAAAGCCGTATACGACGGCTACGAAACACAGCCACAGAACGAACATGCAGGTCCAGTAGAAGAGCGAGACCTTGAGCACGCTGAAGAGGTCGACATGGCTGACCGTGCGTCTGACCCGGCGGATCTCCGGCTGAGCCCTGTGGGCTGCTCGACGTCTAAGCACGGGAACTGCCCCGTCGCCCTCCAGGGGGAGGAGTTCCGGGCTTCGGGGAACGACATCGGTCCGCTCGGCGTAGCTGTGTGACTGGGGTGAGCGGGCCGGCTGTTCCTGGAGCTCCTCGGTCGGCTGTTCCTGCGCTCCCTGCGCCGCCGGCTCTTCCTCCTCCACCACGGTGGCCGGGTCATCGAACCTCTCGGCCCTGTCCTCCTTCGAGACCAACCAGCTCTCCTCTGTCAGGCTTCTGATTCAACCGTCAAGTATGAGCGAAACCCTGTCAAGTTGCCATGATCGTGGCCTGCAGCAGCCCGGAGCGTCCTCCCTGGGCATCGCCCTAAGTGGGCAGCCGGCTCTGGTCGTTCTCCTTCTCGCCCACCACCGGGGCTACGGCCGACAATCTGGTTCCCTCGTCCAGGCTCATCACCCGCACACCCGTCGCCGGCCGGCCTTGACGGGAGATGGAACCCGCACGCATGCGGATCGCTACTCCATCGCTCGAAATGACAAAGACCTCGTCATCGGGATCCACCTGGCAGGCGCCCACGACTCCGCCCCGGCTCCTGCTCGTCTTCGCAGCAATGACTCCCTTTCCACCGCGGCCTTTCTTCGGGAACGACGACAGCTTCATCCTTTTGCCGTAGCCGAGCTCGGTGACAAGCAAGATCTCGTCGCCTTCGTCGACGACGCAGCATGACACCACCTCGTCATCGTCGTCCAGACGGATTCCGATGACACCCGTTGCGGTTCGACCCATTGGTCTGACGGTGCTCTCCGAGAACCGGATGGCCTTGCCCTTTCTCGTGATGAGTAGGACATCGCTGTTTCCAGTGGTCGGGTGAACATGCACTACTTCGTCCCCATCTTTCAGATTGAGTGCGATGATCCCTTCCTTGCGTGAGGAGTCGTACTCGCGAAAGAGTGACTTCTTGACCATTCCCCGCTTGGTTGCGATCAAGAGGAACCTGTATGTCTCGTAATCGCGCGTGTCGATAACGGCTGCGACTTTGTCCTCGGGGCGTGTCGCTACCACGTTGACAACTGCCGTTCCGCGCGCGGTGCGATCCCGCTTGGGTATCTCGTGGGCCTTGAGCCGGTAAACACGACCACTGCTGGAAAAGAGGAGCAGATATGCATGCGCGGTGGTCATCACCAGGTGCTGAACGATGTCGCCCTCTTTGAGCCCGGTGCTTCGCACCCCCCGGCCCCCCCGGCCCTGGCGACGGTAGGTATCCAGGGCGACGCTCTTGATGTAGCCGTCGCGCGAGACGGATATCACGAGGTCCTCGTCGGCGATGAGGTCCTCGATGTCGAGCTCGCCCTCGTCCGGTACGAGCTTTGTTCGGCGCGGGTCTGCGAACTTGTCCTTGAGCGCTCTCAGCTCTTCGGCAATAATCGCGCGGACTCTCGCCGGATCCTCCAGGACGGCTCGGAGCCCCGCTATGGTCTGGAGCAATTCCTCCCGCTCTGCCCTGATCTTGTTCTGCTCGAGGCCCGTCAGACGTCTCAAGGGCATGTCGAGGATGTGTTGCGCCTGCGTTTCGCTGAGGGCGAATCGCTCCATCAATCCGGTGCGAGCGGCGCCCGCATCCGCCGCTGCTCGTATGAGTGCGACGATCTCATCGATATGGTCGAGGGCAATGATAAGGCCTTCGACGATATGGAGGCGCTGCTCTGCCTTATTGAGTCGAAATCTCGTGCGGCGCACGATGACTTCGATCTGGTGGCTGATGTAGTGCTCGATTACCTCACCGAGGTTGAGCGTGCGCGGCACTCCGTCCACGAGGGCCAGGATGTTCACATTGAAGTTCTCCTGCATCTGGGTGCGCTTGTAGAGCGAGTTGAGCACCACCTGAGGCACGGCGGTTCGCTTGAGCTCGATGACCAATCGCATCCCGTCCCGTGACGATTCTTCGCGCAGATCGGAGATTCCCTCCAATCTCCCCTCTTTGGCATTCACGAGCTCGGCGATTTTGACCGTCAGACGCGATTTGTTCACCTGATAGGGAAGCTCCGTGACCACGATGCGGGGTGCGCCGCGGGGTCCCTCTTCGACCTCACATACCGCCCGCATCTTGATCGAACCTCGTCCCGTCGTATAGGCGTCGAGAATGCCCGGTCTCCCCAGGACCAAGCCCCCGGTGGGAAAGTCCGGGCCCTTGATGTGCTTGAGCGCAAGCTTCAGCATCCTGTCCCGGTCCTGAGCCACCTCGCTGTTCTCGAGGATCTCGACGATCGCGTCGATCACCTCGCCCAAGTTATGCGGAGGGACGTTGGTGGCCATTCCCACGGCGATGCCGATCGAACCGTTGACCAACAGGTTCGGAAAACGTGCCGGCAGCACCACCGGCTCTTGCGCATCCCCGTCGTAGTTGGCCTTGAAGTCGACCGTGTCCTCGCTGATGTCGCGCAGTAGCTCCATTGCAATACCGGATAGACGGGATTCCGTGTATCGCATCGCCGCCGGAGGGTCGCCGTCAACCGACCCGAAGTTCCCTTGCCCGTCGATGAGCGGATAGCGCGTCGAGAAATCCTGGGCCAGCCGGGCCAGCGCATCGTAGATCGCCTGATCGCCGTGCGGATGGTAAGTCTTCATCACCTCGCCGACGAGGGCAGCACATTTGCGGCGGCGCTGGTCTGACCGCAACCCCGCCTGAAGCGCTGCGTAGAGGATCCTCCGTGCGACCGGTTTGAGGCCATCGCGCACATCGGGCAGAGCCCGGCTGACTATGACCGACATCGCGTACTCGAGGAAGGATGTCTGGACTTCTTCCTCGAGACTTATGTCTTCGACTCCCCGTTCGGGATTGTTTCCGTCGCCGGAGAGCTCGCCTTGAAATGGAGGTCTGTTCGCCATAGCCCCTCTAGATATCCAGGAAACGGATGTCTTTGGCGTTGCGCTGGATGAAGGCCTTGCGAGCCTCCACGTCCTCTCCCATCAGGGTCGAAAAGATCTCTTCTGCAAGCGCGGCGTCCTCCATCGTTACTCTCAGCAACGTCCTCTTGTCGGGGTCGAGCGTGGTGTCCCACAACTGCACATCATTCATCTCTCCCAACCCTTTGAAACGCTGGGGCTCGATCCGAATGCCATTGTTCCTCTCGCTAAACGCCTCCAGCTCGGCATCATTCTTGAAATGGTGCGCCTCGCCCTTGTAGTCCAGCCGGTAGAGAGGCGGTTGAGCGACATAGACGTAACCGGCATCGATCAACTCCGGCATGTACCGATAGAAGAACGTCAGCAGCAGCGTCTTGATGTGGGAGCCGTCAACGTCCGCATCGGCAAGGGACAGGATCTTGCGATACCGGCACTTGGAGATATCGAATTCGTCGCCGATCCCTGTCCCCACAGCCGTGATGATCGCTTGGATCTCTTTGTTCTCGAGAATCTTGGCAAGCCGTGCGCGTTCAACATTCAGGATCTTTCCGCGTAAAGGCAGGACGGCCTGGTATCTGCGCTCGCGGGCGCTCTTGGCCGTGCCGCCCGCCGAGTTTCCTTCGACGATCAGCAGTTCCGCTTCCCTGGGGTCGCGCGTTTGGCAGTCCGCAAGCTTTCCCGGCAGCGTGGTTGACTCGAGCAGCGACTTGCGTCGCACTAGTTCGCGGGCCTTGCGGGCTTCAAGGCGGGCCCGCTGCGACGCGATCGCCTTATTGCAGATCGCCCGTGCCTCGCTCGGATGCTCTTCCATGAACTCGGCGAAGCGTTGGTTCATCGAGGTCTCGACGAAAGATCGGATCTCGGTGTTGCCCAGCTTGGTCTTGGTCTGGCCTTCGAATTGTGGGTTCTGCAGCTTCACGGACACGATTGCCGTCAATCCTTCGCGGCAATCTTCACCCACGAGTGGGTCGTCCTTCTCTTTGAGTATTCCCTTGGAGCGCGCGTACGAGGTGATCACGCGCGTCAGGGATCGGCGGAAGCCCTCTTCGTGCATCCCGCCCTCGTGGGTATTGATGTTGTTTGCGAACGTGAGCACGGACTCGGTGTAACCCGTGGTCCATTGCATCGCCACCTCGAGCTCGTGCTGCCTACCTTTTGCTTCGAAGTACACCGTGCGTTTGTTGATTGGGTCACGCGCCGAGTTGAGGTGTTTTACGAAATCGATGATCCCACCGGTGTAGCGGAAGTTCTCTTCTTCGGCCGGCTCCACGCGCCGGTCGGCCAAACGAATCTCGAGGCCGCGGTTCAAGAAAGCCATCTCCCGCAGCCGTTGCACGAGCGAGTCGAACTTGAACTCCCGCTCTTCGGTGAATACCTCGGAATCGGGCCAAAAAGCCACCGTCGTCCCGGTGCGCTTGACGGGCTTGCCCGGCGCCAGGGGCGCAAGGGGACGGCCTCGTTCATAATCCTGATGCCAGCGCCTTCCGTCGCGCGCCACTTCGATCATCAAGCGTTCGGAGAGCGCGTTTACAACCGATACTCCAACTCCGTGGAGACCTCCTGAGACCTGGTACCCCTTGCCGCCGAACTTCCCCCCGGCGTGCAGAGTCGTTAGCACAACCTCAACCGCGGACTTGCGTTGCCCGGGGGGTGCATCAACCGGGATTCCGCGCCCGTTATCGCTTACCCGGCAGCCCCCGTCGGCCAGCAGCTCGACGATGATGCGGTCGCAATATCCGGCCATCGCCTCATCGACTGCGTTGTCGACCACCTCGTAAACGAGGTGGTGCAGTCCGCGGCTTCCGGTGGACCCGATATACATACCCGGCCGCTGACGCACCGGTTCCAGCCCCTTGAGTACGGTGATGTCCTGGCCGGTGTACGTCGGCTGCTTCGGTGAACCGGTACCTCTGTCGGAAGACGTCGCCGAAGGGGGTCTGGGAGTCGAGCTCATCCTGTGCTTGCTGCACACGCAAACTGGGAAACGGCGCGCCTGTTGCACCGCGATATGCATGGATTCATGGGTCCAATACTACCATTTGGGGGCCGTTTCCCCCGGTCAACGGGTCGTCATTCACGGTGGTCCATCCGCGCGGCGGCCTCTGAGACGCCACGCTTGGCGTGCCCGTTCCAGGGCGCCAACCGGATCGCCGGCGCGGCCTCGGGCCCCTGAGTTTGAGCTCGATGTAGGCGCTTTATCACCAGCATGGGCAGGGGTCATGTGGGCTCCCGTCCCTCCGGGGGCCCACCACACCCGCACTTCCTTCACCACCGCCCGGCCCACCTCATCGTTGACGCGCTTCTTTATCTCGGGAGCGAGGTAGGAGATCTCGGTTGCCCATACCGGAGAGTCCGCCCTGACCCTCAGCACGCCGTCGCGAAGCGAGCTTGGCCCTGCATGGGCGGCCACGCCGTCGCCAACGATTCGTCGCCAGCGCGAGAATATGGCGCCGGTCTCCACTGCCGCCTCGATTCCGAGGCGGCAGCCTTCGGATCTCAGCACGTCCTTCAGTCGAAGGGGCTCGTCATCCACGCTGTACTCGGCCTCCGGAGATCTTGAGCACGCAATCGGGTTCGAGGTCGCCGGCTCCGCCGGGCTCCGCCGAGCTCAAGATCGTTTGCCCCATATCTCGGACCGTTTCATCGAGCCACTTGCGGCGGGAGGCGTCCAGTTCTGAGAATACGTCGTCGAGCAGCAGCACGGGTGCGACTCCCAACACCTCGGTCAACAAATCATGTTCACCTAACTTGAGCGCAAGAGCCGAGGTCCGTTGGTCACCCTGCGACGCGTAAACGCGCGCGTCCAAGGCACCTTCGCCGTCCCTGGTAGTGAGCCTGACCATAAGGTCGTCGCGCTGTGGCCCCACCAACGACATCCCGCGCTCGATCTCACGCCGGCGAACGGATGACAGCGCCGCGGTCAACTCGGTGCGCAGGTCACTCTCGGAGCGTGGGCCCTCCATGCCGTTTCCCCCCAGCCAATCACTCGCATACGACATCTCGAAACCACCGCCGCCGGCAATCGTCTCGTACCGCTTCGCCGCATAGGGCAGCAGCAGGGACAGGGCCTCCAGCCGGGCGGCGGCCAGAGCAGCTCCGGTCCGGCAGAAAGTTTCGTCCCATACCTCAAGAGTTGCCAACGCCGTTCCCCGCTCCTTCGAACCGGGATGTGTCGCACGCATACCCTTCAACAGCGCGTTGCGTTGGCGAAGTACCCGCTCCCATTCACGTCCCGTAGCATGCCGCGCGGGCCTGAGTTTGACACCCAGGTCGTCGAGCAGCCTCCTCCTCCCCTCCGGCGAACCTTTGATTACAAGAAGGTCGTCGGGGCCGAAGAAGACGCAGACCATGACCTCACCGAGGGCTCGGGTTCCCTGGAGAGGAGAACCATTGAGAAGGCAGCGCGGGCCCTTGCCGGTTCTCCATTCGATGTCGATCTGAACTCGCCGTGATCCACGTTTTAAGCGACCGTGCAGCACCGCCCGCGCTGCGCCGTCTCGAATCAACGCTGCGTCTTGTGAGCGGGGCGACCCTAACCCGCCGAGACAGTGGATCGCTTCCAGGAGATTGGTTTTTCCTTGGGCGTTACGTCCGACTATGAAGTTGACGCCGGGTGCGAACTGTGCTTCTTCGTTGTGGTAGTTGCGGAAGTCCTGCAACGCCAATTGCTCCACGTACAGACTGTTCTGAGCCGGCATCTCAAATCCTCCGACCTTGCGGTGATCTGTCCTCTCCTATGCCCCTAGGAGAGTCTCACCGGCATCAGCAGGTAGGTAAACTTGGTCTCATCCTCCCCCTTGAGGAGCGCTGGTTTCAGTCCATCCCCGGCCTCGAGAACCACTCGTTGGGAACGGATTACAGCGGCGCCGTCGTGGAGGAACTGGGGGTTGAATGCGATCACAAAGGATTCACCCTGGTACTCGGCGTCCACGACCTCTTGGCCTTCACCGACATCCGGGGTGTGGGCCGAGACCTCGAGCTCCCCGGCCAGCCTTAGTTTGACGGGCAGGTTGTTTTGGGCCAACAGGCCCACGCGCTTGACCGTTTCGAGAAGCGCCTCGCGATCGACGGTCAGGGTGTTCGGGTAGCCCTCCGGTAAGAGCCTGCGGTAGTTGGGGAACTCGCCTTCGATGAAACGGGAGGCGATCACGGATTCTCCCCCGGAGCCCTCCTGACCGCTCGCGGCGAGGAAGAATGTCACGAGATTGTCCCTGACCAGCGTCTTCACACTGCCCCCGGGGCCCTGTAGGGCGCGCCCCAACTCAGCCAAGGCCCTTGCCGGCAAAATGACCTTGACCACCCCTCCAGGACCGCCTTCCACCTCGATCTCAGAGACCGCCAACCGGTAAGAATCCGTTGCCGCCAATGTCAGACGTCCCGCCTTGATCTCCCACAGGACCCCTGTCAACACCTGACGGCTCTCATCAGAGGATGCGCTCCGGACGACCTGTGCCAGTGATCCCGCAAGTACTCCGGAATCCATCTCAACGCTGATTGAATCCGCCGCACCTCCTTCCACCGGAAGGGCAGGGTAGTCGTCCGGCATGAGGGTCCTCACCCGGAAGTGACCTCGCCCGGAGGCGATCTCGAGCTCCCCTTCACCGCTGGCCAGCGACACCTGACCGGAACCGAGATTCCGCACAATCTCGTTGAACAACCGACCGGGTACCACTTCCAGCCCCGGCTCATCGACACCTGCTTGGAAGGCTGTTTGCATCGTGAGCTCCAGGTCGGTTGCGGCTACTCCAACCGACCCTGCCTCGGTGGCCTCTATTCGAAGGCCGGACAAGACCGGCAACGTGGCCCGATTCGAGATGGCACGCGACGCAAACTGAACCGCTCCCAGAAGATCGTCTCGTTCACATCGAAACTTCATGTTGCGTCTCCCATCGCTCCGGTATGTCCCTCGATCTCACGATAAACCCCTGTGCCCTGAATTCGGTTGTGAACAGCGTCACAACTACAAGAGTTAGATAAGCATTCCTTCGTATTCGTAGTAGGGGGTGTTGAAACTGCGTAAAACGGCTTTTTGGGCTGGTCAATCGCCCTTTCGGCCGGTGGAGAACGGCGCCGGGTACAAAGGACAACTACACTGCTTTTGACGTCTGCTGGGTAAAGAGTGTTGTTGTCCACAGAGTTCACAGCTCGAGCACGCGTCATCCACGTGAGGCTTGTTGACGAATGCGTTCGGTCAACTCCTGCACCTGCTCGTAGCAGGTGCGTCGCTCCTGCAGGAGCTTGCGGATCTTCTTGTCCGCGTGGATAACGGTGGAGTGATCTCGTCCACCGAAACGATCTCCGATGCGCGGAAGGGATAAGTCGGTGAGCTCCCGGCACAGATACATGGCGATCTGGCGCGCGTGAACAAGGGGCCGTGACCTGCTTGCCGAACGGATCTCGTCATCGGTGAGGCCAAAGTAGTCGGCGGTCAAGGAAATCACGAGATCCTCGGTAACGCGCGCCTCGCGTCCACCGTAGAGGAGGGATTGAAGCACGTTTTGAGCCAGATCGAGGGTGACTTCCGAGCGGGTGAGTGAAGCATATGCAGCGACACGGATGAGAGCCCCTTCGAGCTCACGGATGTTGGTCTGGATCCTACTTGCGATGAAGGCCATCACGTCGGGCGGCACCTGGAGGTCGTCAGCCTCGGACTTCTTCTGGAGGATGGCCAGCCGGGTCTCGAGATCCGGGGGTTGGACGTCTGTGATGAGACCCCACTCGAAACGGGTTCGGAGTCGCTCCTCGAGGGTCGAGATCTTCTTGGGGGGCCGGTCCGAGGTCAGCACCACCTGGCTCGAGGGGTGCAGAGCGTTGAAAGTGTGAAAGAACTCCTCTTGAAAGTGCTCCTTACCCTCGAGGAACTGGATGTCATCGACCAGCAAAATGTCAACCGCCCGGTAGTGGCGATGAAAGTCCGGGATCGTCCGTCTTTGGAGAGCAACAATGAAGTCGTTGAGGAACTGTTCGGTGGAGATGTAGCGAATTGCCTGCTCCGGGTGGTACTGGCGTACATAGGAACCGATTGCTTGGAGCAGGTGGGTTTTTCCCAGACCGGCCCCTCCATAGATCAGCAACGGGTTATAAGCGGACGCGGGTGCCTCGGCAACCGCCAGGGCGGCAGCGTGTGCGAACCGATTGGACGATCCGATGACGAACGACTCGAAGACATACTTGGGGTGGAAGCGGCCGGGGGCGTCGGTGATTCGATCGGAAGGGACGGGGACGGGCTCATGAGGGCCATCCTGCGGCGCGCCGGGCGGTGGGGTGGAGAGATCGATTTCCTCTGGAGCCGTCTCGAGGGCCAGGAGCGACGCAGTCACCTCTCTCCCCGCCACGGCGCGCAGAGCCCCGTCGAGCGCAGCGCGGTGGTGTGATTCGATCCACTGCTTGGTGAAGAGGTTGGGGACACTTAGGCGGACGAGGTCTCCTTCGAGCTCCACCGGCTGAACCCGCGCGAACCAGGTCGAGTAATTGGCCACCGAGAGCTGTTGCTTCAGCCGTTCCGAGGCACCTTTCCAGAGGGCCTCGATGGACTGGGCTCCCTCGTCGGCGGCAAGAGTGGTTACGCTCTGCATAGGCTTCCCCTCACTTTGTCGTTCGCCCGTGCCGGGCGTTCGGACCACTCATTAATTTCACAGACACATCGCGTCCCCGCATGCATCTCACCGGGGTGAATGGGGCGGGAAAGGTGGGCTTGAGCAGGCACGCCGGGCGCATCCACAGCCCTATCCACAGATGTGGACAGAGTTGTTGGCGAGCTCGGCTTGCGCACAAGGAATTGCCGCAGACCCGCCTCGACACTCCAAAGCCGAGACTCCGGCTATCTAAGCGATCCATGAGCGCCGGCGTCAAGGCCGGTGGCGCAACACTTTCGCGCTCCCCGAAAGTAGGGCCGTGACGTGGCAAAACACCTGTCGCCTATACTCTGCGGGCGGTTCAAATACACCACCGACTTTTCGCGACCACGTTTTTGAGCTTAAGCGTCGTTGGGTAGAGGACAGAGGGTACAAGTGAAGCGAACTTTTCAACCGAACAACCGCCGCCGCAAGAGAAAGCATGGCTTTCGCGCTCGCATGAGGACTCGTTCCGGACGCGCCATCCTGAGGAACCGTCGCGCCAAGGGCCGCGCCCGCCTGTCCGCCTAAAAGGCGCGTCTGAAGCGTGAGGACACCGGGCACCTTGAGGAGTTCAGCCGATTTCAGCCGCGTGCTCCACGGGAGCCGTAAGGCCGGCGTGAACGGCGTCGTGGTCTACGCGCTCCCCTCGCAGGCCTCTTCCCCGCAAGAGAAAGCGCCCGCCCCGTCGAGGGTTGGACTGGTGGTGCGGGCCCCGAACCGTGCGGTCGTCAGAAACCGGATCAAACGCCGGATACGCGGGGCCTTCGTTGCCTGCGGCCCTTGTGTCGGATATGACGTTGTGATCCGGGCCGACGAGCGAGCGGAGAGAATGAGCTTCACCGAGCTGACGGATGCACTGAGCACGGCCTTGACAGTCTGTGGTGTGCCGGCGGGCCAACGCGGAGCGCCGAGGTGAGCCCCCTCGCACGGGTTCTGAGCGGACTGCTGACCGGCTACCGGAGATTCGTTTCCCCGATGTTCGGCCGGCACTGCCGCTACGAGCCGACCTGTTCGGCCTATGCGCTCATAGCGATACGGCGCTACGGGGCTCTCGTGGGAGGCACAATGACTGTGGCTCGGATACTCCGGTGCCACCCGTGGGCTTCGGGGGGGTTCGATCCGGTTCCCGAGCCCGGGCCGAGCACAGGAAAGGTTTAAAGGATGTTCGAACGATTCTTGGAGCTCTTCTCCAGCGCCCTCGCGGGGCTCTACGCGGTGATCCCCAGCTATGGGGTTTCGATCATCCTGCTCACGCTGCTGGTGCGAGTCCTGTTATTGCCGTTGTCGATCAAACAAACACGGTCGATGCGGGAGATGCAACGTATTCAGCCCGAGGTCAAACAGATTCAGGCCCGCAACAAGGGCAATCGACAGAAGACCAACGAAGAGATGATGGCGCTTTACAAAGAGCATGGGGTCAACCCCTTCGGAGGGTGCCTGCCCCTGTTGATGCAGTTTCCCGCCCTGATCGGGCTCTTCTACGTCATCCGGGACCCACTGACGCACCTCGGCTACAGCTTCCTCGACGGAGCCTGGCGAGCGGTTCCATCCGAGCGTTTGTCGTGGCTGGTCGAGCGGATTCAGGACTCGGCCTTCGCTCGAGAGCTCATCCAGAGCCCCGCAACTGTCAACCAATTCTTTCCTGGAATGCGGCTCGATTGCTCACTTCAGGCCTCGCTCCAAGGGGCCGGCAGCCGCAGCGTCCCGGCCCCCTGCGGCACCGGGATCCTCTCGACTCTTCCTTACGTGGCGCTGGTGCTCTTCATGGGTTTTACCACTTACTACCAGCAGAAGCAGATGCAGGGTTCGCTGGACACCAGCAGCCCCCAAGCCCAGCAGATGCAGACATTCGCGAAGATCATGCCCTTCATGCTGATGGTCTTTGCCTTCTCCTTCCCCACCGGGGTCGTTCTCTACTGGCTGACTACCAATGTCTGGATGATCGTTCAGCAGCGGGTGATGCTCAAAACCGCACCTCCACTACTTCCTCACCTGCTACAGGGGGACGCCCCCGCGCACCCCAAGCCCAAACCCAAGGGCGGTCCCACCAAGCCGACCCCTGCAGGCGGGTCCCAACCCGGCGCGCCCAAGAAGTCGGGCGGCAACCGGCCCCGACCGCCGCAGTCCAACGGTGACGAACGCCCGGCTGCGGCAACGTCACGCTCACCCAACGCCAGCAAGAAGAAGAGGCGCAAATGACCCATCCCCAAGGCTTTTCCTCGCCATCCGACCAACCGATATCGGCGGGAGCGGGAGGGACCGAGAGGAAAGTCCACGGCCCCCACGCCCCGGAAGGCGGGGAAGAGGCCCCGCCATCGCTCGAGACGGTGGCCGAAACCGGCCGGAGTTTCGTGAGCGGTCTCCTCGAAGCAATGGGTATCGAGGGAGAGGTCGAAGCGGTGGTGGAAGAGGGCAATGTGGTCCTGAACGTCAGCGGGGGCGACATGGGGGCGATGATCGGGCGCCGGGGCCAAACCCTCGAGGCTCTGCAGGAGGTCACCCGAACCGCGGTGCAACGGCGGCTCCGCAACCGGGTGCGCCTGTCGGTTGACGTCGAATCCTATAGGGCGCGCCGGAGGGCGTCACTCGAGGACTACGCGCGGTCCATGGCCGAACGGGCAAAGGAGCGCGGCACCGAGATCGAGCTCGAGCCGATGAACGCCTATGAAAGAAAGATCATTCACGACGCGGTCGCCGTGGTCCACGGCGCGACCAGCTTCAGCGAGGGTGAGGAGCCGGGCAGGAAGGTGATCGTCCGAGGAGACGTACCCGAAGCGTCGGAACCCGACTCGTCGGAAGGCTAGCTCCGAGGGGGCTGCTGCTCGTCCCTAAAGCCCAGGCCAGAGGGGGTTCCACGATTTACGAAGCCGCTTTGGAACGCTACGGAGCCCTGGTGCGCAGATGGGCCGGGCGCATCGACCTGGTGGCGCCCGGAGATCTGGCCCGCTTCGAGGAGCGTCACATCGCCGACTCCCTGCGGGCGCTGCCTCTGGTGAAGTCGCTGGCCCCAGGGGTCGGAATCGATGTCGGCTCGGGTGCAGGGTTGCCGGGGATACCTCTGGCAATAGCCGATCCCTCCCGACCGTGGCGCTTGCTCGAGCCTCAGGCCATGCGCGCGGCCTTCCTGGAGGAGGTGGTGCGCACTCTGGGACTGGACTGTGAGGTGGTGGTCCGGCGCGCCGAGGAAGTTGCGAAGAATCAAGCCTTCCTGGCGGCGCACCCGGTTGTAACCTTGCGGGCTGTGGCGCCCCCAGCCGCCGCCTTCCGCCTCGGGCTACCGCTGGTTGCCGTGGGTGGAGCTGCCGTGGTGTTCGTCGGGGCGGCCGCCGAGATTCCCCCGGAAGCCGAGGTGATCGAGAAGGGGCTCGCTATAGTACGGCGCTAGCGGGGTGCTCTTTGGTGCTGGGGTAAGAGAGGGCGTTAGGGCTGGGCATGGATCGAATGAACTGGGAGATACTGGGACTCCATGATGCACCCCAGGGCGAGGGCGTCGTGGTGTGTGTCGCCAACCAGAAGGGGGGGGTCGGTAAGACCACGACCTGTGTGAACCTGGCGGCGGGCCTGGCCCTGGCGGGCCATGCGGTGGCCGTCGTCGATCTCGATCCGCAGGCCAACGCCACGACCGGTCTGGGGATCGATCACAGAGAGGTCGAACGGTCGTCGTACAGCCTGATCACGGGCTCCGCCTCCCTGGAGGAGGTGGCGGTGCCGACCCGGGTACCCGGTTTGACCTGCGTCGCCGCCTCCCTGGATCTGGCAGGTGCCGAGATCGAGCTCGTCGCCGCCATGGAGCGCGAGCACCGCCTAGCGGAGGGCCTCGCCGAGGCAACCGAGCGCTACAGGGTCGTTCTGTTGGACTGCCCCCCCTCTCTCGGCCTGCTGACCGTCAACGCACTGGTTGCGGCGCGCGATGTCCTCGTCCCCGTTCAGTGCGAGTTCTACGCGCTCGAGGCCGTCGCGCGCCTGTTGGGCAGCGCCGAGCGCGTTCGCGCGGCGCTCAATCCGGAGCTGCGGATAGGAGGGATTGCCTTGACGATGTACGACGCAAGGACCAGGCTGGCGGAGCAGGTCGCCCTCGAGGTCCGAGGGCACTTCGGCGATCTGGTCTTCGACACCGTGGTCCCGCGCAGCGTCCGATTGTCCGAGGCGCCCTCCTTCGGCGAGCCCGTGGTGACTCTCGACCCTGGGTCACGCGGTTCGCAGGCGTACCGAGCGCTCGCCTCAGAGGTCGCCGAGCGTTATGGGCTCGACCGGCCGCTCAGGCGCCTTGAGGCTGCTTCCGGCGGGCGCGCCTACGGAACTCGAGCCTCCGAGCCGGACGGTGTGGAGGAAGCGTGGCCGCGCGCAGGACCCTGGGACCGGCGCGCCGAAGAGGAGCACGCAACGGGAGGGTCGGAACGATGACGGTCCAACCGCCCGAAGTAGGGTCTGCAACCGGCCGAGCGGGGGGTTCGGGACGGCGTTCGGGGCTCGGGCGCGGCCTCGACGCGCTGCTGCCCCAGGCCGAGCCCCGCCCGGCGCCACAGGAGGGGGATGGTTTTCTGGAGGTCGCCGTCGATGCGATCGCGTCAAACCCCGATCAGCCGCGCCGGACCTTCGACAAGGCGGCCCTCGAGGAGCTCGCCGCATCGATGAGGGAGCTCGGTGTCCTGCAGCCGCTGTTGCTTCAGCGGCGTCCGAAGGGGCGCTTCGAGCTCATCGCGGGGGAGCGCAGGTTGCGGGCGGCGCGCCTGGCCGGCCTCGGCCGAGTACCCGCCGTGGTCGTCCAGACGGATCCACGAGGCTCCCTGGAACGCGCCCTGGTGGAGAATCTGCACCGCGCCGACCTGAACCCGATCGAGGAGGGCTCCGCCTATCGCCAGCTCATCGACGAGGGTGGTTTGACCCAGGAGGCGCTGGCTAACCGGCTGGGGCGGAGCCGGGTGAGCATCACCAACGCCCTCCGACTGCTCGATTTGCCGACCTCGAGCCAGAGGCTCATGGCCGAGGGCAGGCTCAGTGCGGGGCACGGGAAGGCGCTCCTGGGATTGCAAGGCAATCCCTTCCAGGAACGACTCGCCCGGCGCGCCGTTCAGGAGGGTCTGTCGGTACGCGAGACCGAGGATCTCGTCCGCCGCTACGGAGCCATCTCGGAGCGGGGCCTGGGGCGTTCCGGGACGGATAACTCGGCGCGTCCGCCGCTCGTAAGCGAAGCACAGCGTCGGCTGACCGATCACCTACAGACCAGGGTGAGAGTCGAGATGGGCAAGCGAAAGGGCAAGGTGACGATTGATTTCGTGTCGCTGGAGGAGCTCGACAGGCTGATGCGCAGAATCATCGGGGAGTCGTCGGCCGGGCAGCCGACGGTCGTCAGTCTCGACTGACACCCGGCTCGAAACGGGCCAGCGCCCGGGTCCTCCCAAGGGATCGAAGGCACCGTTTTGCACTGGGAGCCCGCCGACCGGGCCTGTAGCTGCAAAGAAGGTGAGAGCCCTCGGGTGCGGGGCCCCACCGCTTAGGCAGGGTCGCTGTAGTACCGCTCCAGACCCGCGACGATGGCAAGCGCTAGCGCCCTCAGGAACTCCCGGTCGTGCAGCCTCTTCTCCTCGTCGGGGTTGGTGATGAACACGGGTTCGATGAGGACCGCCGGCATGCGTGTTTCCTTGAGCACCGCGTAGGAACGGCCGTGAGAACGGCAGTTGTTGAGCCCGAGCCCGACCAACTCGCCCTGTATGTCCTCTGCAAGCCGTTGCGCCGCCTGCGAAGTGGTGAAGTAATAGGTCGACGAACCCTCAGCCGTGGGCTCGTCATAGGTGTTGAGGTGCAGGGAGAGGAACATCTCGCCGCCGATCTGATTGGCGCGCCGGGCCCGTTCGGAGTAGTCGGGGTCTTCGGTCTCCGTGCGGGTGAGCCGGGCGGTCGCGCCCGCCGCGGCGAGGCGTTCGGCCACCTGCAAGGCCAGCTGCCAGCAGAGATCAGCCTCGCAGGCGCCGTTCGTGCCGAGATTGCCGCGGTTGGGGCCCCCGTGGCCGGGGTCGATTACGACCACCGCCCCGCCCAGGCCGCGACCGCCGCGCTCTACGCGCCGCAGCTCCTCCCGCAGCCCCGCGGCGGTTCCCTGTCGATCGACTCTCAACCCCATGAGGGCGGAGTGGCTCCGGGGGCCGAACATGCCGTCTTCGGCGACTCCGTATTCTTTCTGGAAGGCGCGGACCGCAGAATCCGTAGCCCGTCCGAAGATGCCGTCGCTGCGTCCGGCGTCGAATCCGAGTGCGTTGAGGCGTTCCTGCAGCAAGACCACGTCATCGCCGCGCATGGGCGGTTGCTTGAGGTAGAGGATGGCGTCTCCCAGTCGCCGTGACGCCCCGACCAGCTCACCCCAAGTGCTGGGCCCCACAATCCCGTCCACGAGGATCCCTCGCTGCTGCTGAAACGTGCGCACGGCCTGCGTGGTCGAGTCCCCGAAACGTCCCGAGTGGTCGTCCACGGGAATGCCGAGGGCCCGCAGCCGGGCCTGCACATCGGCCACTTGGGTGGAACGATCTCCTGGTTTGATCAAGTCGGCCATGGTCATCGGCCCTCGCAGAACTGGATGGTGGAATTGCCTACCGGGCGGGATCCCGGCCTCGGACCGGTGCCGTGACAATCTCGAGCATGCCCCCGCAAGTCCGCGCCGAACCCGAAGATCGCTAAGTATGGCAGGGGCGCCGCCCCCGGCCAAGACCCCTTACCAGGCCGTTTCGGTCAGTGGGACGTCAGAGAGCATGCGCTCGGCGTCGATGGCGGCCATGCAGCCCATGCCCGCCGCCGTTATGGCCTGACGGTAGTGCGAATCCACCACGTCGCCGGCGGCGAACACGCCGTCGACCGATGTCCTGGTGGTGTTCGGCTCTACGTCGATGTAGCCCTCGGTGAGGTCGAGCTTGCCCTCGAACAGCCCGGTGTTCGGCGTGTGGCCGATTGCGACGAAGACTCCGTCGGCGGGCAGTTCCGAGGTGGCGCCGGTCTGGGCATCCTCGACGCGCAAGCCCCTCACCGTGGTGTCACCCACGATCTCCTGAACTTTCGCGTTCCACATGAACTCGAGCTTGGGGTTGGCGAAGGCGCGGTCCTGCATGATCTTGGAAGCGCGCAGCCGGTCCCGTCGGTGTATGACGGTGACCTTCGATCCGAACTTCGTCAAGAAGATCGCCTCCTCCATAGCGGAGTCGCCGCCCCCCACAACTACGATCTCGCGTTCCCGGAAGAAGAAGCCGTCGCAGGTGGCGCAAGTCGATACCCCATGTCCCAGGAGCTCGCGCTCGCCGGGCACCCCCAGCATCTTCGCCTGGGCGCCGGTCGCAAGGATGGCTGCGTCGGTAAGGATCGTGCGCTCACTCGTGGCTATGGAAAAAGGCTTGGTGGAGAAGTCGACCTCGGTGATGTTTCCGGACATGTATTCGGTGCCGAAGCGAGCGGCCTGTTTGCGCATCCGTTCCATAAGCTCCGGGCCGAGGATCCCGTCGATAAAGCCCGGGTAGTTCTCAACCTCGGTGGTAAGCATCAACTGCCCCCCCGCATCCACTCCCTCAATGAGGAGCGGCGCGAGGCTCGCACGGGCCGAATACACGGCCGCGGTCAGACCGGCGGGGCCCGAGCCGATAATCACCAATCGACGAGATTCGTTTGAGGTACTCATGCCTCCTAGAACCTCCCCGGTCTTAGCGGGATTCCCCGGCCCCTATCGAGCCACCGGCGCGACCCAGGGGCTGTGGGCACCTCGCCGGCCCAGTCCGCCTCCCCAGACCCCACCACTTGACCTCGAAACGATCAACTGCGATGTCCTGTGATCCCGGGAGGAAGAATCCGAGTACCAGCACGCGGCGCCGGCCGAGCGTGCCGAGCGCTCCGTAGGCCGGCAGCGATCGGGGCGCAGTGCGGATCGTCTGGTTCAGGCAGGGCCCGACCAGATCGCTGCCCAGCCCACGTTCGAGTGCACGGGCGAACCGACCCCGCAGGCGGGCGACGGCGTTCGGGCCGTACACGCGGGCGAAAGCGCGTAGGGTCGGAGTGGTTCGGCCGAGCCTGGTCAGGGCCTCTTCAGTGAACCTGGTGCGCTCTCGAACGACGAGTGGAGCCCGCTCCACTTGCGGGCGGGTGTCTAGTTCTTCGTCTCCGCTCGCCGGCGCCCGGGCGGCCTCGTTGCCGCCTTCACCTGACCGTTCCGCCGACTGCGAGGATCCAGCCGTCCCCCCCCGATCCGAGCCCCCCACCACGAACCCCCCGGATCCGAGGTAGGCGAGAGCACCGGCGAAGAGAATCACGGTGGCTGCGGCGACGCCGAGCCACGCGCCTGCCTGCACCCGTCTGCTTGAGGTGGGCCGCGGGCTTCGGGGAGCGCCGTGGTCCTCGTCCAGGGCCTCCGGACCCGTCACCGGGGCATCGTGGAGCAAAACTGCGGCGAGCCCGGTGCGCAGCCGGGCCCGTTCGAGGTCGTCCATGGCCTCAACCGGCGCTCCGAGGAGTGATTTCACTCCAGCGAGCTCCCGTGCGCAGCCGGTGCAGCCCTCGAGGTGCCTTTCGACCGCGGCGATGTCGGCGGGCGTCAACTCCCCTCGGAGGAGGGGGACGAGAAGCTCCGAGCAGCGCTCGTGCGTGATGGCTGGGTGCAGGGTCATCGATCCTTTGACGGGTCGGGGGTGGATGGTTGTTCCAGGAGCTCGGCCAGCCGGCGCCGCCCTCTGCTTATCCGTGATTTAACCGTTCCGATGCCGACCCCGGTGAGGCGGGCGATCGCGTCGTAGGGAAGATCCCCGAGATCGTGCATCACGACCGCCTCTCTGTAGAGCGGGGGGAGGGAAGCCAGAGCCCGCGCCAGGTCGACCTGCAGGACGATGGCCTCGTCGATCCCCCGAGCGGGTGCTGTGGCCGGGGCAGCCTCGGCCGGATCGGCCTCGAGCGTTTCCCAGCCCTTCTTCTTTCGCAAGAGATCGTGACACGCGTTGATCCCGATGCGATAGAGCCAGGTGCCGAAGCTGGATTCGGCGCGGAAGGTCGAGGCGCGCCGGGCTGCGGTGAGGAAGGTGTCCTGGGTTGCGTCGAGGGCGTCGGGGCGGTTGCCCGTCATACGGAGTGCCAGAGCGAAGATCCGGTCTTCGTGACGGCGGACCAGCTCGGTGAAGCTGTCCTCCCGCCCCCGGAGCCAGCCCTCTAGGAGCTCTTCATCGGTCGTCTCCTCGGCCATGGAGCGATCCCTCAGCCAATGAACTTGACTTCGGCCAACGATGCAGCCCCGGCGTCTCCGCCGGGGAGCTTCGTGATCCAGACCAACCAGTACCGGCCACGGGCTCCGTCCGCGTCGATCTCGGCGGCGGCGGGAGCGCCGGTCTGCGTACCGACCTCGGTGAACCCTGTTTCGTCCCCCGGCAGGCTGTCGGCGGCCTTCACCTCGAAAGCGTAGCCCGGCCGGCCGGAGATGACCTTGACGCGCTGGACCTTCCGAGTGCGCCCGAGGTCGAATACGAGGCCAACCCCGGGCTTGATCAGATCCAGGGCGTCGTGGTAGGTCTCGGTCGTCCAGGCCGTCGAACGGTCCCCATCGACCGCTAGGCCGGCTTCCCCGGGATGCTCGCTCCGGCCCTCTCCATGGGGGTCGAAGTCACCCACGCTCTTCACCGGGAGCGGGCGGACCGGGGGAGTGTTACCTCCACCCCCCGACCGGCCTCCGGACGGAGCCTCCCTTAGACGATTCTCCGGGAAGTTGAGAGCCACGAGGACGATGACCGCACCGATTGCCAGCAGCGCCATGGTGATCACCGCCCCGCGCGAGCGCAGGTCGTGTCCGCCGGCCGAAGCCGGAAGGAGCGTGGTGGGGGAATGCCCCGGGTCCTTGCCGCCAGAGGTCGTGGGGAAAGCCCCGGCTCGGCCGTCATCCTCGGGTGACTGGACCCCCGACGAGGCCGGAGCAGACGCCGGGGGAACGGCGGGATCCGCGATGGCGGAGGGCCGTCGCCTGCGCCTGCCGCTCCGTCGCAGCCTGGACGGGCCGGGCCCCGGCGACTCCTGCGCGCCTCCGAGGGGGCGCTCAAACGACTTCGTTGGGCCGAGGTCGTAGATCGCCATCTCCAGAGCCGAGCGCATATCCTCGGCGGAGGAGTAACGGTCTCCGGGTTCCTTGGCAAGGGCCTTGAAGACGACGGCTTCGACCCGCTTGGGAACATCGGCGCGCAGCCCTCGGAGGGATGGTGGCGCCTTGTTGACATGCTGCATGGCCGTCGCAATCTCAGTCTCCGCCTGGAACGGGGGATGCCCGGCCAGAAGCTCGTAGAGCAGAACGCCGACCGCGTAGAGGTCGGAACGGGAATCGGGCTCCTCACCCTGCGCTTGCTCGGGTGAGATGTGGGTGACGGTGCCGAGGATTACACCGGTCGAGGTCAAATCGCCGAGGGCGGATGCGGCTTTTGCGATCCCGAAGTCGGCGACCTTGAGGTCTCCATCTTCGGACAAGAGAACGTTCTCCGGCTTGACGTCCCGGTGGATGACTCCTTTGCGGTGGGCGTAACCGAGAGCCCCGCAGATTCTGCTGCCCAACTCGAGGACCCGGACCGGAGCGAAGGGCCCGGCCTGCAGCAGCGAATCCTTGAGGGTTCCGCCGGGGCAGTACTCCATGACGATGTAGTGGCGATCGGTGCGGTCACGGAATGCAACCTCGTGCCCGGTGTCGTAGATGGCAACGATGTCGGGATGAGTCAGCCCTGCTGCGGCGAAGGCCTCCCGCCTGAACCTCTCGATGAATTGCTCGTCCCCCGACAGCGCCGGATGAAGGATCTTGACTGCGACGGTGCGAGCCAACACCTGATCCCGTGCGCGCCAGACCGTGCCCATACCGCCCGCGGCGATTCGGGATTCGAGAACGTAGCGCTGGGCAAGGGTCACAGTCTCCGGTGTCACTCCGGAGATGCTATTGGGTGAGGGCGCTGCCATCCGCCGTGGCTACTCCCCAGTGCTTGAGGGGGTCGATGCGGGCGACGAGCAGAGTGTCGGCGCGACGGCGGATTCGGACATGAACCCGGCCCTCGATGTCGACACTCACCTTGACGACCCGGGCGCCGGCCTGCGTGGCCGTAGGGCGCGCGGCGTCCACCAGGGCGGTCTTATCGACACCGTTCAGGCTGTCATCGGCGACCGATACCGAGAGGCTGTGAGCCATCTCGTCGACGGTGGATTCCAGGCCCACCGTATTGACGGCTATCGCGCCGAAATCGAAGAGGACCACAGCCAGCATCCCGCCTACAACAGCGAGCTTCAGAAACCAGTCCAGGACGACGCCGCGTTCGTCCGAACACTTGTACATGCTTGTTTATCGGCTCGGCGCGCCGAAAAGTAAGTGCGTCAGGAAATCCGCCGGCGCATCAGGCTTCTCACGGCCTCGAGCTCTTCGATCCGTAACCCGTAGGCGAGCGATCCGTAGGCGGCAACACCGACCAAGACGGGCGCGAGAACCGCTGAGGCCTGACCTGTGAGGGTGTCGGTGGCCACGATGCTTTCGGCCACCGAGTAAGCCGCCCATACGGCAACTCCCATGCCCGCGGAGGCGGTGGCGATCTTGGCTGCCGAAGCCCAGAAACGCGCCATGTCGAGCCCTCCGATCCTGCGGGAAAGAATCAGCCCCTGCACCACGACCCCGAAGCTGTAACCGAGCGCATGGCCGGCCGCGAGGCCCTTCACGCCCAGCATCTCGAACAGGACGATGTTGGCGGCGATGTTGATCCCGACCGCAGCGCAATTGACCATGAAGGGCGTCCGTGTGTCCTGCGTTGCGTAGAACGCTCGGAGGAGAAGCTGGAACAGCGAGAAAGGGACGAGCCCCAATACGAAGAATCTCAATACGGAGGCAATCAGCTCGGTCGACTGAGAGGTGGTGATGCCGTTCTGAAGCAACAGCCGTACTATCGGCGCGCCGAGTACCACGTAACCAACGGCGGCGGGAAGGATCAGAAACACCGTTGCCCGCAGGCCGTCCGAGAGCCTTACTCTGAAGTCATCCCATCGCCGGTGCACCGCAAGCTCGCTCATGTTCGGAAGCAGCGCAGTGATGACCGAGACGGCAAAGAGTCCGTAGGGAAGTTGAAAGAAGGTGAAGGCTGCTACGTAGGCTGTGTAGGCGCCCTTCTCTCCTCTGGCCAGCCGCTGAACGATCAGGTATCCGATTTGGTTGGCCATAACGTAGCCCACGACGAATACGGACAATCCGGCGAGCTTTCTGACAGAGGGATGGGACACCGAGAAGGTCAGCCTGTAACGTCCCAGGCCTCGCAGGAAGGGGAGCTGCCCAAGGGCCATCACCACGACTCCGAGAGTCGTTCCCGCACCGATGAGCACCAATTGCCCTGTAGTGACCGATGCGAGGTCGACCTCACCGTAGGTGGAGGCGAAGTACAGGAAGATCGCGATAACGGTCAGATTGTTGAGGATCGGTGTGTACATGGGTGGACCGAAGCGCTTGTGCGCATTCAAGAGACCAGCGGTGATGGCCGCCAGCGCGTAGAACATCATTTGAGGGATGAACAGGCGAAGCAGAAAGGTGAGCGCCCGCTGTTGCCCTGGAACGTCGACCTCGTAGAATCTCGCCAGCAGAGGCGCTGCGAAGATTCCCAGGACGGTCATGACGCCGAGAAAGAGGAGCGAAAGATTGATGACTGCGCTGCCGACCTCCCACGCGGAGTCGGGGCTCTCCTTCTCGCGCAGCTCGACGAACACCGGCACGAACACCGATGTCAGGATCCCTCCCAGAAGGAACTCGTAGATGATGTTGGGAGCGGTATTGCCGAAGTTGTACGTGTCCGCAAGGCGCGTTTCCACGACACCGAGCGCCGCAGTAATGGCAGCTAGTCGCGCCAAACCCGTGACACGCGACAACACCGTTCCGGCGGTCATAAGCGCGGTTGCGCGCGCCAAAGAGCTCAAGTGGCGGTGGTCTGCGCGCTGCGCCGCGCACCTCGGCGCCGAATGATTGCCCGGTTCACGTAGAACAATACGAGGAAGGCAAGGGCGCCGAACGTCAGGCCGAGGGCGATGCGGTTGAACTGCGTGGAAGTGACCGCGATCCTCCTTTGGCTATCCGGAAGGGCCAGTCCATCGGGAGTCGCCAGGTAGACCTCGAGGGAGGAGGTGCCGCTGGCCTCGGCGGTGGCTTCGACTTCCAACGGCTGCTGTTTACCCGGCGGGATGGTGCGCACGATGCTCTCTTCGATGGATAGCTTGGGGGCCGCGAAGGTGATGCGGACCTTCACGGGATAGGTGGCGTCGTTGAAGGCCTCGAGCCGGATCTGACCCTCGCGGGACGTCAGCGTGATGCGATCCGGCGCGCCGAGCCGGATCTTCGCCATCTCACCGTACGCCTCGCTCGCCGCTTCGGTAGCGTAGGAAAGTCCCTTTGCCTCCAGCGAGTCGTCCCCCCACCACATCGTGCTCTGCGCCACGAGGACGTTGCGGCCGAGACGCTCGACCATGCCCTCGGGGGGCTCAAGCGAGCTGAAATTCTGAATGGTGCCATACGCGTCCTGCACGGTGGCCGCGAAGTCGGGGCCGGGCTGATCCGAGGCGCTCCCCAGGGAGGGCACAGTCGATTGATCGGAGGGGGACCCCATGCTCAACGCCTGGGCCGGAG
Organism: Actinomycetota bacterium; assembly: GCA_030860205.1. Classification (GTDB taxonomy): domain Bacteria; phylum Actinomycetota; class CADDZG01; order CADDZG01; family WHSQ01; genus JACDDL01. The sequence goes on from JALZIQ010000006.1 coordinate 35,191, forward strand.
TGACCATTTCGAGCCAAGGGGCTTCAGCGAACGCCTCGAGGAGCCGTTTCATCGATCCCGGCGGAGGATGCCAGAGGGGCGGGATCATCGCCTGAACCACGCGCTCCGGGCTGCCGGGCAGCTCCGCCCATATCGTTGCGGTCTCAGCAAGCAGCTTCTGGAGGGCGAGGCGGTCGAGCCTGGGTTGCCGCTCGACCTCGGCGAAGCGCTGCTCCAGACCCCTGTCGGCCACGAAGCCAAGCGCCGTTCCCGCCCTCGTCTGGGCTCTTACCGGGCAGGTGAAGCTGGCAAAAACCTCGGTGCACCCCTCGCCCGAGAGCTCGGGGGTGCCCTGCAACGACCGGGCCGAGAAGAACAAACGGCCGGCTGCGTTGCCGAGTTGAAGCTCCTGCAGCGTGCCGGTGTCGATGCGACCGCCCGGAGGCAGCAGCCACCTCTGCCCGAAGTCATAACCGAGGCCTTTATCGAGCACTTGCTCTCCTACCCCGAGGTGGGTCTGGCTCGGAGAAAGGCCGGGACCGCTGCGTTCGGCCGAGGGCAGGTCTGCAAGCGAGTAGGGGACGAGCAGAGGCTGGACTTCCTCGAGCTCGAGCAGGGAGCCCATCCGGTTGAGGAGGGCTGCAGCGTTCTCGGCGCCCGGTGCGCCCGCCCGCAACTGCTCTGTGCCGGCGTCGCCGGTGCGCCGGTAGCCGTTTTGCATATCCGTCAGTTCCTCTATCAGCCTCGGCGTGGGAGCAAGGCCAATCCGCAGATCCTCCCCCCCGGCCGGCGATGGTGTCCGGGGGGTACGGGCGGGGCCTCCGCCGTTGCCCTTCGGCTCCCGACGTGAGTGGGGGGCCGCGCGCGGTTCTCTGGGGGCGGCGAGACGCCGGATCACGTCGACGGTTCCCGCCAGCCATCCCGACCTTCGCAGGGCGCCTTCCAACGGCCAGGCCCCGGAGGCATCTGCGGGAAAGGAGCCATCCGGAGCGCGTGCCGGTATGGCGTTGACCGGAACCACCAGCACAAGGTTCAAAGGGGTTTCGGGGGCAGTTGGGTAATAGATCAGAGGCGTTATGAACTCGTCCAGGCGTTCGGTCAGGCCGACGTCGAATAGCTCGATGGTGAGGGGATACACGCCTCCCTCGGTCGCCTGCTCGAGGATGCTCAGCTCGAACACCGATTCCTGGATCGATACGGCGGCCGACTCCCCTGAGGCGATTTCCTGTGCCTCGAAGTACCTCGTGAACGCGCTCGGCCGGAACTCCGGAAAGTCCTCCAACGCGTGCCGGAGGGCCGAACGACTCAGCACGCGCTCGGAGATCCCCACGGTGACGGCGAACCCCCTGAGCGTCTCGGGCGTGTTGTTGGTCACCTTGACGACGAGGTCGAGGGGATCGTCCGGGGAGTGGGCGACCGGTTGGTCCACCAGGTCCACCTGAACGCGACCGTCCTCTTGAGAGGCCTGAGCCCTATCCCCCGAGGCGCCGACGCAGACCACCGTGCACAGCAGGCTCAGCAGCACCGGGCTGGCGCTCATGCGAAGACGAAATGGCATGGTCCCGAGCATAAGAAAGGAAGCTCCCCTATGCGGGGAGCTTCCTCGTCAACCTTGGTCCACTGCTGAGTTCGGGGGTCGCCCTCTTTACTTGGAGCCGCCCATCCGTCCGATCTTCTGGTAGAACTCCGAACCGTAACGGAGCTTGGTGGTTTCCCCACCCTTCTTGCCGCCAATCTTGCCTATCCGGCCGAAATGACCCTCGCCGTAGCGGCTCTTGGTGGTGCGTCCTCCCTTTCGGCCCGCTTCGGCTCTGGACATCTTGTCTCCGCCGCTCCCGTTGCTGTTCCCGTCGGCCGCCATGAGCCTTGCTCCCCTCGATTTGATACTTGGAACCCGATGCTGGAGTCGGGTTGCTTGTTCACCTACCCTCGGGAGGTCACCTCAAACGGATGGATCTCCTCTCCGAGGCGTGACTTCCCCACCAAAAGCCGCCCCTCGGCTCAATTCCCGCTGGATCGATGCCGATTGGTTGAAAGCCAGACGAACGGACCGCCGGCGCCCGCGGCGCCTTTCGCCGGCCGACGACCCTCAAGGGAGCAAATGACCGATATCCATGATTTTCTGAAGTACGTGGTCGAGAACAAGGCGTCAGACCTCCACATCAAGGCGGGTGGCCCCCCCAGCGTCCGGGTAAGCGGGATGCTCACCGCGACGGATTTTCCCAAGATGTCGTCTACCGACTGCCTCGATGCGGCCGTAACGATCATGGACGACAAGCAGAAAGAGGTCCTTGACTCAACGGGGGAGGTCGACTTTGCCTATTCGGAGTCCGGTATCGGCCGCTTCAGAGTCAACGTCTACAGCCAGCGGGGAAGTGTCGGGATCGCCGCCCGGCTCGTGTTGCCCGGAGCCCCTTCGTTCGGCTCTCTCGGCCTGCCCCCTGCCGTAGAGGCGCTTGCCAACGAGCACCGTGGTTTGCTCCTGGTCACCGGACCTACTTCCTCGGGCAAGACCACAACCACCGGAGCCATCATCAACCACATCAACTCCACTCGCGCCGCCCACATCCTGACCATCGAGGACCCGATCGAGATCCTTCATCAAGACATGAAGGCGATGGTGAGTCAACGCGAGATCGGAGAGGACACCGCGGACTTCGCCACCGCGCTGCGCGCGGCGATGCGACAGGATCCCGACGTTATCTTCGTCGGCGAGATCCGTGATCCCGAGACCGTCAAAGCCGCACTCCAGGCGGCCGAGACCGGGCACTTCGTCATTGCCACCCTCCACACCACCGATGTCAGCGAGACGATTACCCGCATCATCGATTTCTTTCCTCCCCATCAGCAGAAGCAGACGCGAGTCGCGGTGGCCGGTTCCCTCGCCGGGATCGTGTCGCAGCGTTTGCTGCCGCGCACCGGCGGCGGGCGGGTGGCCGCCATCGAGATCCTTGTGATGAACGGGCGGATCCGCGACCTCGTGCTCAATGCGGATCAGACCCATATGATCCACGACATTGTTGCCGAGTCCTCGTTCTACGGCATGCAGACGTTCGATCAGGCGCTCCTGGCCCTCTTCAGGGCCGGCGTCGTCGACTTCGAAGACGCCAAGAGTGCGGCGACCAACCCGCACGACTTCCAGATCTCCCTGCAGCAGGCGGGCTTGCAACCCGTATAGGCGCGTGATTCGCCGGTGGGCCGGCGACCCAAAGTGGTCCGGCGCCCCGAGAACGGAACTGGGGCAGGGAACCACACCATAGTGTGGCTGTTTGCCCGAGAACGCTCTTGTTTGCACTGAACCACAGTGCCCGTCTGACTCAGGAGTTGGACGACGGACGCCGTCCCCGGACCAGCAGGTACTCCATCATTCCGCGCCGGTAGAGGAGGTCCCATTGGTCCAGCAGTATGCGCGCCGCGAGCCGGTACAGAAACGGCTGCTCGACCCCGTGGGTTTCGAGTCGCTGCCTGAACAGGCTTATGGCAGGCGGAAACACCCTCGCGCCCACCTTTTGGACGGCGACATCGTCGAACCCGGCGGCGACCATAGCGTCCCAGATCTGCGCGGACGTCGCCAGGTTGCCCCGCCCCATGCCCCAGATCCGCAGATTGCTCAGTCCGGCCAGCAACTCTCCGGGAGTGCGAGGCACGGTCCGCTCGCTGGCGACGTCGGAGAACGCCAACACTCCACCGGGCCGCAGCACCCGCAGGGCCTCCGAGAAGAACTGAGCCCTGGAGGGGAAGTGAAAGGCGGCCTCGACGCTGATTACTCCGTCGACGCTAGCCCCCTGCAACGGGATGTGTACGGCGTCTCCGAGCACCGGTTGAGCATCCGCTGCCTCGAGCCTGGTGCGCCCGGCTCGCAGTTGCGATTCGGTGATGTTTAGTGCGATGAGCGCCCGCGGCCGGACCACCTCCGTGATGACGAGGTCCTGCGCCCCCAGCCCGTTACCCACGTCGAGGACCGCGCCACCGTGAGGAAGCTCTCGGGCGAGCGTTTCGACGAGCCGGCGGACTGCGTGGGCCGCCTCGGCGGAATCGCCGGGACCGTCCCATAATCCGAGATTGAGCCACCCGGGGGCGGGCTCCAGGAAGAAGTCGGATCCGATGCTGTCGTAGACCGTGGCGGCGGGGTTGCGACCCTGGCGCAACAGGGCGCCGATGTGGCGGACGTTGGCTCTGGTCAATGCTTTCACACGCACTGTCTACCCCACCCGGAGAGCCCGGGGCGAGGGCGGCTTACCCTTGAAGCCATGCCGCCTTCACTTTCCACGCCAAGGCCGTCGCCTGAGGGGCCGGGCGATGTCCTTCGGGAGGACGGCACGGCGATACAACTGTCCCATGCCTTCCGTCAAGAAGGCCACGAGCTCTACGTGGTGGGGGGATGGGTTCGCGATGCGCTCCTGGGCCGTCCGCATGTCGATCTCGATTTTTCGACCGACGCCCCTCCGGAGCGGACCCTTGGGATCCTGCGTCGTTTCACGGACACGGTCTGGGCTCAGGGGATGAGATACGGGACTGTAGGAGGAAAGATCGAGGGAATCGCGTTCGAGATCACGACCTTCCGAAGCGAAAGGTACCGGCCGGGTTCCCGCCACCCGGACGTCGATTTTGTCGGTGACGTGGTGACAGATCTGTCGCGCCGGGATTTCACCGTCAATGCGATGGCGGTCCGCCTTCCCGAGCGAGAAGCGATCGACCCCTTCGGCGGGCGCGAGCACCTCAGGGAGCGGCGGTTGATGACTCCGATTGCACCGGAGGCATCGTTCCTCGACGATCCACTGCGGATGCTGCGCGCATTCCGATTGGCGTCTCAGCTGAAGTTCCGCATCGACCCCGCCGTGGAGGACACCATCGCGGATCTGAAGGATCGCCTGACCACCGTTTCGGCCGAGCGAATCCGCGACGAGCTGCTGCGGCTGATGGTGGGGTCGGCGCCGGCCGAGGCCCTGGAGCGGGCGGAGGCCACCGGCCTCACGGGCCTGTTTCTGCCCGAGCTGAGCGCACTCAGGCTGGAGCAGGATCCCGTTCACCGGCACAAGGACGTCTTTCGCCACACCCTTGCAGTCGTCGAGCGCACCGATCCCAAACCGGAGCTCAGGTTGGCTGCCCTGCTGCACGACATCGGTAAACCCCGCACCCGCCGCATCGACCCCGAGGGGGTCTCCTTCCACCATCATGAGGTCGTGGGTGCGGAGATGGCAAAGGCGCGCCTGACTGCGTTGCGCTTTCCCAACGACACGGTGAACGTTGTGAGCGAGATAATTCGGCTGCATCACAGGTTCCACACTTACCGGTTGGGGTGGACCGACGCGGCGGTGCGGCGTTACGTGCGCGATGCCGGCCCTCTGCTCCCGCTCCTGAACGCCCTGGTGAGAGCCGACTGCACCACGCGCAATCCGGTGAAAGCCAAGCGTCTGGCAGCCCGGATGGACGAGCTCGAGAGTCGCATCACCGAGCTCGCCGCCAAGGAGGAGCTCGCGAAGATGCGCCCGGAGCTCGACGGCCACGAGGTGATGGAAATCCTCAGCGCGCCGCCCGGTCCGGTGGTCGGCGAGGCCCTGGCGTATCTGCTCGATCTGCGTCTGGACGAAGGGGAGCTCGGCAAGGAGGAGGTGCGCCGGCGCCTCCTGGATTGGGCGCACGCACGGGGCATCTCGCCTCGCCCGGACAACCTCGAGCGCGGTCCGACGCCCGGGTGACGCAGCTTCCGGGGCATCCGGGCGGGCCGTACTTCGCTGCGGTGGCCGATCGGCTGGGCGCGGCCTACCTTCGGTACAGCTTCACCAAGGGAACCGCACAGGAAGTGGCCTTCCTGCTCGCCGCGCTCCGGCTTCCCAAGGGTGCTCGCATCCTCGATGTCGGATGCGGACCCGGAAGACACGCGGTCGCGCTGGCGCAGGCGGGATTGAGCGTGACCGGAGTGGACGTCTCGGCACGGTTCCTGGATATCGCTGCGGACGCTGCGCGCAGCGCAGGTGTGGGCGCCGCTTTCTTTGAGGTCGACGCCCGCCAGATGCCCTTCGACGACGAGTTCGATGCGGTGGTTTCGCTGTGCCAAGGGGCTTTCGGATTGATGGGCGGGGACGATTCGCTCGTCCTGAAGCGCATGGCGGAGGCTGTGCGGCCGGGTGGACGCGTGGTCGCGACCGCCTTCAGCGCGCTCTTTGAGGCGCGCCATCCCCGCTCCGGCGCGGCCCTCGACGCGGATGCCGGGTTGGTCCACGAGCTGGCCGAGATCACGGCCGAGGATGGAAGCTCGGAGCAGGTCGATCTGTGGACGGGGGTGTACACGCCGCGCGAGCTCAGGCTTCTCGCCCTGGGAGTTGGGCTGATCCCCGAGAAGGTGTGGGCGGTCGAACCGGGCGGCTACGCGCGCCGCGCTCCAGACCTCGAGCATCCCGAGCTCATGCTCATCGCCCGCCGCCCCTCAGGACGGTCCTGAGACCGCCTTTTCGCGCGGCTAACCGTGGGACTCGATCAAAGGTGCATGACCCGGCACCCCGAACATCCCAGCACGCTGCATTGCGAGTCCCAACGCAACGGTGAGCAGAATAGTCGCCAGCCCCGCAAGAAGAACGAGGGTTCGGAGCGGCGCGCCCTCGAACGCAACCACAATTATCCCGGCCAGGACGCTCGCCAGGTTGTAGAGGATGTCGTACAGGGAGAAGGCGCGCCCATGGAAGGCGTTCGCCAGCACCTGCTGCAGCTGAGCGTCGACCGCGACCTTGATGATGAAGCTCCCGTACCCGGCTATTCCGGTGAAGAAGGCGACGGCCACGAGGCTGGGAACCCCGCCGAGGGCCACTATCCCGATCCCGGAGACGCCGAATCCGACCAGGATGAGGGCGGGCTTGCTCATACGCCTGCCGAGGAAGCCGGCGGTGAGTGTGCCCAAGAAGGCGCCGACGCCCGCCGCTCCCAGCGACAGGGCGCCGGCCGACAGGCGTCCGGTGCGGCCATCGGCACCGGGGAACTCTTTCTTGATGACCAGGATCGCAGCGATGGCGATGAACATTGCGATGGTCCTGGACATGAATATGGCCACCAGCGGGAGGCGGGCGCGTAGATGGGTCCAGACCTGAGCGACTCCGCTCCTAAGCTGGGTAGCAACCTCTGCGGCAGCCTTCATGAGCGGGTCCTTGTGGCCGAGTTGTGGGCCGGGGGGAAGGTTAAGCAGCCATGACCCACCGGCTGCGACGAGGTAGAGAAGGCCGGCGGCCGCAAGTGCCCGGTCTACTCCCATCCAGCCCGTCAGCGCTATTCCTCCGGCGCCTCCTATCAGTGCGGAGACCATTCCGCACCCACTGGAGAGAGCATTACCCCGCAGGAGACCATCCTCCGGGATGAGGAGCGGAAGGACCGCGCTCTTGGTCGTGAGCCACAACCTGCCCAGACCCAGGATCGCCAGGATCCCGGCATACAGCGGGATGTCACCCGGCAGGACGGCGGACCACAGGGGGAAAGCCAGTAGCACCCCGGCCCGTACGACATTGGTCCAGAGCAGTAACCTGCGCCGCTCGAGCCGGTCGACGAACACGCCGGCGAACGGTCCAATCAACGAATAGGGGATGAGGGTCAGGGCAAGGAGTCCCAAGATGCGTATCGGGACGCCCTCGTCAAGAGCGTCCAACACCAGGACACTGGCAAAAGCGGCCTGGGCGAGGCCGTCGGCCGCCTGTGCCAAGGACTGGCTCCCAATGAGGAGAGCCAGTCCTTTAGGTTGCGGATCGTTACGCATGGGTGAATCCCGTGTGGTCAGGCTTCGATGAAGGCTTCGACGAGCTCATGGGCCTCGTTGTCGGAGTATTGCATCGGCGGTGACTTCATAAAGTAGCTGCTCGGCCCAAGTAGGGGGCCTCCCACACCGCGGTCCTTGGCGAGCTTTGCACAACGCACAGCGTCGATCACGACTCCGGCCGAGTTGGGCGAGTCCCATACCTCGAGCTTGAGCTCCATCGACACGGGCACGTCTCCGAACTCGCGTCCCTCGATCCGGATGTAGGCCCACTTACGGTCCTTGAGCCAGGGGACGTGATCCGATGGCCCGATGTGGATGTCCTCGCTGTCGATCCCAGACCTGATCTGAGAGGTCACGGACTGAGTCTTCGAGATCTTCTTGGACACCAGGCGTTCGCGCTCGAGCATGTTCATGAAGTCCATGTTCCCGCCGAAATTCAACTGATAGGTGTGGTCGATCACGACACCCCTGTCCTCGAACAGCTTGGACAGCACTCGGTGGGAGATGGTGGCTCCGAGCTGGCTCTTGATGTCATCACCGATGATGGGCACGTTGGCCTTGACGAAACGATCGGCCCATTCCTTCTTGCTCGCAAGGAAGACGGGCATGCAGTTGATGAAGGCAACGCCGGCCTCGAGAGCGGCGTCGGCATAGAAGCGCGCAGCTTGTTCAGAGCCGACCGGAAGATAGTTGACGAGCACGTCCGTACCTGTTGTCTTGAGGGTGTCGACGATATCGACCGGTTCTTGGGGTGACTCCTCAATGACATGCGAGTAGAACTGACCCAATCCGTCGAGAGTGTGTCCCCGCTGAACGGACAACCCGGTGGAGGGAACGTCGGCGAACTTGGTGGTGTTGTTCGGCTCGGCCCAGATGGCGTCGGCGAGATCGAGCCCCACCTTGTTGCTGTCGACGTCGAAAGCGCACACGAATTCGATATCCGACACGTGATAGGGACCGAGGTCGACGTGCATCAAGCCCGGGACTTTCTCATCCGAGCGCGCTTTCGCGTAGTACTCCACTCCTTGAACAAGCGAGGAGGAGCAGTTTCCAACTCCCACGATGCCCACTCTTATCTTTTCCATCACTACCTCCCATTCCCCGGCTTCCCCCGCCCGGGACCGTTGCGGATCGGTTCTGTCGGTACTGTCTTACAGCTTGGATTTATCGGCGACGGCGGCTGCGCCGAGGCTCTTTTCCTTCGAGATGAGTTCGTCGATCCACTCGATGTCGTCTTCCACTACGGCCATGCCGTGGTCTTGCAAGGTCAACGCGTAGCTATCGATGCGCTCGCGGTAGTCCCGCAGGTTCGACTTGAACTGCGCCAACTTGTCCTGCAGGTAGATACGCCGCCGCTCGAGCATTGCCACTCGCATCTCGGGCTGAAGGTAGCGAAAGAAAGCCACCTTCAAGGCGAAGAGATCGGGATCGGGCACCGCGCCGGGCTCCCGCAACAGTCCATCGAACAAGTCCTCACCGGTGCCGGTTATCCGGTACACGGTCTTGTGGCGTCCGGGCCCCAGGCTGGGGCCGTTCTCGGCCACCTTCTGGACCGCACCGCGGCGCGCCAACCGTCTCAGTGCCGGGTACAGGGATCCCCACGAAACGTGCCACAGCGGACCAAGCTTGGCGCTAAGCTGTTTTCTGAGCTCGTAGCCGTGCATGGAGCGCTCTTTCAGGAGCCCGAGCACGGCCAACTCCAGCATGCCGGTTTGCTTCATGGAGAACATCCACTCCGTTTCCGCAAGCGTAGGTTGCCGACGATATATCGAAACGATATATCGGCACGATAGCATAGAACCCGAGTTGTCTCTCTCGCTTCGTGAGGGTCACTTGCCCCAGGGTGCGTTTACCATCGGTCCATGACGACATCAGGGCGACTCTTCGATCCCGCCGGGATGCCGCCCCTTCCGGCGGGGCCGACGGTCGACTACAGCTTGGCGCGCCGGGCCGCGATAGTGGCGCTCAAGCGGGGCACGCTGGCGACAACCGACGTTTGTGACGCCCACCCAGAGTTGATGCGGGCCGCCAAGAACATCGGCGAACCATTGGAGGCCCCGTGCCCAATCTGCTCGCACTCGACCCTCAAACGAGTTCGTTACGTCTACGGGGATGGCCTCAAGCACGACAACGGACGCGTCGTCTATCCGGCGGAGTGGCTCAAGGAATTGTCCGGGAAGCATGACGAGTTCACCTGCTATGCAGTTGAGGTGTGCGTTGACTGCGGCTGGAACCACCTCCTGCGCGCCGACTCGGCAGGGCGTCGATTCGTCTCGGATGAGGCTCCGGGCAAACAACGTAAGAGGGTTTGACGCGCGCCTCGGCACGACCGAACGCGTTTTGTCCATATGACCAGGCCCGCTGACTCAGCCTCGCCGTCGAGGGGCCCCGCGCTGCTCCGCTTCGGATGGCTCCTTCCACTCGTGACGCTGTTCCTGGGACTTGGCATCCTGTTGATCACGTATGCATTCGCGTCGATCCCGTTACCCAAGGAGGTGCCCCTGGCTTCCTCGGCCGAGGTCTATGACCGGGACGGGGAGCTCATCGGAACCTACAGCGACGAAGTTCGCAGGTTCCTTGTCGACACCGCCGAACTGCCGCGTTACCTCAAGCAGGCGGTCGTCTCCGCAGAGGATCGTGGCTTCTTTGACCACAATGGTGTTTCGGTTCGCGGCATCGCACGCGCCGCATGGGCGAACATAACCGGTGGCGAGATCCGCCAGGGTGGGTCGACGATCACGCAGCAGTACGTCAAGAACGCAGTGCTGAACGACGATGCGCAAACGCTGAGCCGGAAGGCCAAGGAGGCGATTCTTGCGGTCAAGCTCGAGCGCCGATTCTCAAAGAGACAGATCTTGGGCTTCTATCTCAACACGATCTACCTAGGACGCAGCACCTATGGCATCGAAGCCGCAGCGCGCAGCTACTTCGACAAGCACGCTTCGGATCTCACACTGCCGGAAGCCGCCTACGTCGTCGGCATCATTCCGTCGCCCGAGAGTTACCAGGCCGACGAGCACCCCCGAAAGGCCCGAGGCAGGCGCGACCGGGTTCTGAGGCTCATGGCACAGGAGGAGTACATAAGCGCGAAGCGCGCCGAGCGCGCCTCGCGAGGGCCGGTGGAACTTGCTTCCGGCGCCCTGGGGCGGATAAAGCATCAGCAAGCCGCTTACTTCATGGAGTGGCTGCGTCGCGAATACCTCTATCCGAAGTACGGGAACCGGCTCTACACCGGGGGGCTGAAGATCCATACGACCCTCGATCTCGACAAGCAGCGCTACGCGGAGGAGGCAATCTCGGACACTCTCAGCGCACCCCGCGATCCGCAGGCCGCTCTGGTTTCGATGACGCCCTCGGGGGCTCTTCGGGCCTTCGTGGGAGGAAAGAATTACACCAGCGTCAAGAAAGCGCGCGGTTTCAACTACGCGACCAGTCGTCCCGGGCGGCAGGCGGGGTCGTCGTTCAAGCCGTTCACGCTGCTGGCGGCCATCGAACAAGGCATCTCGCCACGCTCTTACTTCCCCGGTCACAGTCCCGCCACTGTGACCGATCCCGCCTGTGCCGATCCAGACGGCAGCCCCTGGCAACCCGAGAACTACGGCGGAGCGGCGTACGGGACCATTACCCTCGACGAGGCCACCACCAACTCCGTGAACACCGTCTACGCCCAACTCGTGGCCGAGATCGGTCCCGAAGCTCTGGTCGACAGGCTGAGGCGATTCGAGTTCGATCGAAGCGGAACCGGTTCGCGTCGGACGATCGAGCCCAACTGCGCGCTCGCTCTCGGTACCCTCGACGTTACGCCGCTCGAGATGGCGCGGGCATACGCGGCGTTCGCGGGGCGGGGCGTGCTTCCGGAGGTCGAGCCCATTCGCTATGTGACCGATTCCGAGGACAGTTGCATAGACGTCTTCCGGGAAGGCGAGGACCGCCGGTGCCTGGAAGAACATGCCCTAGATAGCAGGCGGGTGGCCGATCAGGGAGCTGTGGACGTCCTGAACGAGACCCTGACCCATGTGGTGGAAGGCGGAACCGCCACCGCGGCGGCCATCGGCCGGCCGGTGGCCGGCAAGACGGGCACCACCCAGAACAATGTCGACGCGTGGTTCGCCGGCCACGTCCCTCAGTTGGCCACCGTCGTATGGATGGGATACCCCGCGCGCCCCGGTCCCGGAGGCGCCCTCCAGGTCCCCGAAATGGGCTTCTGCGCCCCGGATGAGGCCTGCAGGCCGGTGCACGGGATCGAGGTGACCGGCGGTTCGTTCCCGGCCCAGATCTGGGCGGCCTACATGGTGCGCGCCACCGAGGATCTCCCGATAGAGCCCTTCCCGGCGGGGGTGGATACCGGCAGCGTTCTCAATCCGCCACCGCCTCCGGAGCCGACCCCGACCACGCCTGAGCCCAGTCCAAGCGAGTCACCCAGTCCAAGCGAGTCACCCAGTGTGTCGCCGACTCCCGAACCCTCGGACACGCCGTCCGAGCAGCCGAGCCCCACCCCCGAGCCGAGCCCCGAACCCTCGGACACGCCTTCAGAGCAGCCGAGCCCCACCCCCGAGCCGAGCCCCTCGGAGAACCCCGCTCCGGGACCGTCCCCCAACGGCACCCCCGGCAACCCGCCGGCCGCCGGCGGTGGCCGCGCCCGTCCACCGGGCTGACCTGGGGTGCGAGCGGGGCGCGCCGTCCTCGTCCTGTGCGTCTGTGCCGTCACTCTCGGGGCAGGCTGGGCCCTCAAGGCCGGATGTCTTGCGCCGTGGGATGGCCGCCAGTACCGGACGCTCTGCTACAACGACATTCAACCCCTGTATGCGGGGCGCGGGATCGACCGTGGGACCTTTCCCTACATCCACGGAGAGCTTGTCAGCGGTGACCTGACCGGCGGGGCCATCGAGTATCCGGTGCTCACCGGGACGTTCATGTGGGCAAGCGGATCCCTGGCCGACGACGCCGACGACTATTTGAAGGTCTCCGCTCTGCTCCTTGCTCCGTTCGGGCTCTTGACCGCCGGGCTCCTGGCCGGCATGACCGGTTGGAGGGGGCTGTTGTGGGGCGCGGCTCCTGCACTCGCTCTCTACGGCTTTCACAACTGGGATCTGCTGGTTGTGGCTGCGGTCGTGGGCGCAGTGTGGGCTCGGGGTCGGGGACACCCGCTATGGGGCGCAGGGCTCCTCGGACTGGGAGGCGCACTCAAGCTCTACCCGCTCCTCTTCGTCGTCCCCCTGGCGCTCGACGAATGGCGGCGTTCTCGCACCCGGGGAGTGCGGGCTGCGCTGGTGGCAGGAGCAACGGTCGTAGCGGCCAACGCTCCCTTCTTCGTCCAAAGTCCCGGGGGATGGTGGGCAACATACAGGTTCCACAGCCTGCGAACCGCCGACTTCAACACCGTGTGGGCCTGGGGGTGGCCTTCGGCCGGGGCGGGCGTGATCAACGTGCTGACCGCGGTGCTGATCGGGGCTTCCTGCCTTGGCCTTTTGTTCTGGGGCTGGTCCACAACGCGGGGCGCGCCGGGGTTTCCCTGGATGCAAGTGGGTGCGGCGAGCCTCGCCTCCTTCCTGCTGTGGAACAAGGTCCATTCGCCCCAGTTCGCTTTGTGGCTGCTTCCGTTCTTTGCGCTGCTCGGGGTAAGGCTGCGATGGTGGGCGGCATACTCACTAGTCGATCTCGTCCTCTACGTCGGCATCTTCCGCTGGTTCTATGACTCCGCCTACCTGGGCCTCGACTTCACGCCCGCGAAGATGGCGCTGATCTCGGCCGTGTGGGGACGCGCCGCCCTCCTGGCGACGCTGATTGTGGTCTTTATGCGCGCCCCTGCAACGATCACGCCCTCGAGTGTGGTCCAGCTCTCCGACTCGTCGCACCCCCCACGTAGGGTGGCAGGGGTCGGATCGGAGAGCTCGGCTCAGGTCTAGGCCGGGACACGGAAGGGAGGTGCTAGGGTTGCCGGGTTGCAGGCTCACCTGCAACTTCCCCTGCTCCGCCGGCGCCGCAGGCGTGGACGGGGCCTCGAGGTCCGCAAAGTGCGCCCTGAGTCCAGAGGAGGCCTGAGTGCAAGCTTATGAAGCTTTGGTGATAGTTGACGCCCGCCTCGAAGAAGGCGACATCCAGAAGGCAGTGGACCGGTTCCTCGGGGCCGTCTCGGACTCCGGTGGCAAAGTGACCGGCGTCGAGCGATGGGGTACCCGGCGGTTCGCCTACGAGATCGCCCACCAGCGTGAGGGCTACTATTTCATCACCAACTTCCAGGCGGCCGAGGATGTGCCCCAGAAACTCGAGCGGACCATCCAGATCTCCGACGAGTTCGTCCGCTGCAAGATAGTCCGCCCGGAGTAGCTGCGGTGGGAATCAGGTGGGAGATAAGAGAGGAGCACGAAAATGGCAAGTGACAACACCGTGACACTCGTCGGTAACATCACCGACGATCCAGAGCTGCGCTTTACTCCGTCCGGGGCCCCGGTGGCCAACTTCACCGTGGCGGTCAACCGGCGAATCCGAAACCAGGACGGCGGATGGGACGACAAGCTCGACGGGTTCTTCCGCTGCAGCTGCTGGCGCGACATGGCCGAGAACGTGTCGGAGTCGCTGACCAAGGGAACGCGGGTCGTGGTCGTCGGCCGTCTCTCGCAGAGATCCTGGGAGGACGCCGAGGGCAACAAGCGCTCTGCCGTCGAGGTGCAGGTAGATGAAATCGGTCCCTCTCTGCGGTGGGCGAACGCCACGGTGGTCAAACCTCAGCGCAGCGGAGGAATGCAATCAGCGACTCCGCCCGCACGCGGCGGCGGTTCGGACTGGGGCGCGCCGGCACCCGTCGGCGGTCCTGCGCCGGCCGATGAAGGGAATTTCTAGTGGCCAGAGACAGAGACAGAGACCGGAACCGAAAGAGCACCAAGCCGCCCTTTCAGCGCAAAGGTAAGAAGAAATACTGTCAGTTTTGCGCGGACGGCAACAAGTACATCGACTACAAAGATGTTTCGCTTCTGCGCAAATTCATGAGTGATCGCGGCAAGATAAGAGCGCGCCGTGTGACCGGAAATTGCACGCGCCATCAGCGGAAGGTGGCAACCGCGATCAAGAGCGCTCGCGAAGTTGCCCTATTACCGTACACGGCTCGATAGGAGCAGCCCAAGTGCAGATCATCCTCGCTCAGGACGTAGAAAAGCTCGGACTCAAGGGCGACCTCATCTCGGTGGCAGATGGATACGCGCGCAACTTCCTGGTCCCCAAGGGCTTCGCGATCTCTGCCAGCAAAGGCGCCATGAAGCAGGCCGAGTTGATGCGCCGAGCGCGCCTCGATCGCGAGCAGCGGGCCAAAGACGCTGCGGCAGCGCGCGTTGCAACGCTTGGGGCGGAGCCGGTCTATATCTCGGCACGCGCTGGTGAGGGCGGCCGTTTGTTCGGCTCGGTGACCTCATCGGACGTCGCCAGGGCGATCGAAGAACAGCTGGACGAGTCGGTAGACCGGCACGACATTCGCCTGGACGACCCCATCCGCTCTCTCGGTACCCATCAGGTCGAGGTCCGCCTTCATGCCGAGGTGAATGCGCTGGTCAGCGTCGAGGTAATCGCGCACGAAGAGTGACTCGGAAACACGTCTCTTCAGGTCACGCAGGCTTTAAGTGACCTTCCAGAGACGTGTTTTTCACAAGGAGAAGGCCAGGCCCCCGACGGCTCCCAGAACCAAAGGCATGAGGTAACCAGGGCCCGGCTTGGGATGAGCGGTTCTCCACAACAGAGACACAGGTTGTTGGGCTTGTTGCTCACCCTGTTGAGCTTCTAACGTCCTAGCTTCCCCGTGACGTAAGCCGTGGATTTGTCACTGGGGCTTGCTAGTGTTCGAACGTACGTTCGATAGGCGATTCAGGGAGTGGAGGCAGCTTTGGCTCAGATGGCTTCGGTGCAGGCCGTGCGGCCGAATCGGATCCCGCCGCACAACCTCGATGCCGAGCAATCGGTGCTGGGGGCGATGCTCGAGTCGCGCGAGGCAATCGCCAACGTCGTCGAGACCCTTCATCCAGAGGACTTCTACAAGCCGGCCCACGCAGAGGTCTACGAGACGATTCTGGCGCTGGACGGCAAGGGCGAGGCCGCCGATGCGGTGACCGTCGCCGACGAGCTCGGCCGCAGGGGCACCCTCGAGAGCATCGGTGGAAAGCCCTACATCCTGGGGCTTCTCGACGCCTATCCGACGGCGTCCTCGGCGCGCCACTACGCCCGTATCGTCGACGAGCTTGCGCAGCTGCGGCGGCTCGTCGACGTCGGGGCGAAGGTGCAGGAGCTCGGCTTCGCTATGCCCGAGGACGTCGCAGGTGCGATCGACCGGGCCGAGGGCCTCATCTACGAAGTCGGCAACCGGCGACTGCGGGATGCGGTACAGCCGATTCACGGCCTCTTGACCGAGAACATGGAGGCGATCGAGGCTCTTTACGAGCGCGGGGTTTCGGTAACCGGTCTGGCCTCGGGCTTCCCCGACCTCGACGAGATGACTTCGGGTTTTCAGCCTTCCAACCTGATCATCGTCGCGGCCAGACCTTCGATGGGGAAGTCCAGCCTTCTGGGTGACTTCGCCCTCAACGCCGCCGTACGTGAGAACCTGCCGGTGGTGATCTTCAGCCTCGAGATGGGGCGTCACGAGCTGGTGCAGCGGTTTCTTTCCTCCGAGGCAAAGGTCGATTCGCAGCGGATCCGCAAGGGGACGCTCCAGGAACAGGATTGGCCGCGGCTCTCCGCTGCGCTGGGAAAGCTCGCCGAAGCGCCGATCTTCATCGACGACTCGGCCACCGTGACCCTCATGGAGATACGCGCCAAGTGCCGAAGGCTCAAGGCCAGGCACGGCCTGGGACTCGTAATCATCGACTATCTCCAGTTGATGCAATCGGCGCACCGGTCGGAGAACCGCCAGCAGGAGGTGTCCGACATCTCGAGGGACCTCAAGATACTGGCGCGCGATCTCAATCTGCCGGTGCTCTGTGCGTCGCAGCTGAACAGGGGCGTGGAGTATCGCTCCGACAAACGCCCTCTGCTTGCCGACTTGCGGGAATCGGGCTCCATCGAACAAGACTCAGACCTCGTGATGCTCCTGTACCGGGACGAGGTCTACAACCGCGACTCAGAGCGCCGGGGCGAGGCCGAGCTGATCATCGCCAAGCACCGCAACGGCCCCACCGGCACGGTGAACCTCGCCTTCATGAACCAGTACACGAAGTTCGCGTCCTTCACTAAGGGGTCATCGCGCTAACGCGTGCTGCTTAGGGTGAGTGCATGTCTTCGGCTAAGACTGCACCTGGAGTCGTCAATGGGTCTCGCAAGGGGGTCTCGGCGCGTCGGATCAGAGCGGTGCACCGCCGCCTTCGCAAGCTGCAGGGCCCCTTCAAGCCGAAACCCCAGGTGCCCGTAATTGATGAGCTCGTCGGTACGCTGCTCTCGCAGCACACCTCCGACACCAATACGGCGCGAGCGTTCGCCGGTCTGAAGACACGTTTCCCCACCTGGGAGGAGGTGCGGAGCGCTCCTACCGAAGAGGTGGCGGACGCAATACGTGCTGGAGGGCTTGCCGATCAGAAGGCACCTCGGATCAAAGCGATTCTCACCGAGATCGAAGAGAGGGAGGGAGCACTCGATCTGTCGCGCCTCCAAAATCTGCCGGACGAGGAGGTCGGCGACTACCTTTGCTCGCTTCCGGGCGTCGGCCCGAAAACCGCCGCCTGTGTGCTGGTCTTCTCCATGGGCCGCAGCGCGTTCCCGATCGACACCCATGTCCACCGGGTGGCCCGGCGATTGGGTTGGATCGAGGACAGGGTGACCGCCGAAGCCGCCGGGCGGGAGCTCGGGCCCAAGGTTCCGGCCGAGCTCCGTTACAGCCTCCACATGGCCCTGATCGACCACGGGCGGAAGGTTTGTAAAGCGCGTAACCCGCGCTGCACCCAATGCGTCTTGTTCGATCTATGCGACTCGGGCCCGCGCCTCCTCGCTGCCGGAGACGCAATCTGACCGCAGCACCTTCGAACGCCCGATCGGGTCAGGTGAGTTCGGGCTCGAGCGGAGGGAGGACGCAGAACTCGTTGCCCTCGGGGTCGGCCAACACGGTCCATTTCACGTCGTCGTCCTGCCCGATGTTTGCGGGCCGGGCGCCGAGTTGAGTGAGGCGTCGTACTTCGGCTGCCTGGTCCACCGGGCGCAGGTCGAGGTGCAGACGGTTCTTCGTCGTCTTGTCATTGTCGGGGACATTGACGAACAGAAGATCGGGAGCCACATCAAGCTCGGGGCTGCCCTCCGGTGGCTCGACCACGGATTGATGGGCGTCCTCGTAGGTGACGCGCCAGCCCAACGCCTCCGCCCAGAAGCGAGCGAGTGCCGGGCAATCGCGTGAGTCGATGACGAGACATTGAATACGTATGGGCATCGGGCGACGATAGCAGCGCCGTTGCGGTTGGACCGACCTCCAAATCGGGGTGATGGATACGCCCGAAGCCCTAACCCGCGGCATACTTGGTGGCGATGCTTACCGGCGCGTTACGGTGATTCCTCCGGTCTGACACCGAACTTAACGGCGCCCAGTGATCGTATCGCGGTCGTCGTTCGCTTCCACGACAGTCTGAGAGCGACACGTGTATCGGCGGGGGTCGATCGATCTTCGAGAGCCTGAGCCACGGGCGTGATGACGTGGCTGCCGTGTTGAACCCATGTTGGTGTATAGGTCACCCTTTTGACCCGAAGATCATCGTCCTTGCCCTTGACCTCAATCTTTACGATCACGCCGTGTCTAGTTTCTTCGGCGCAGCAGGCGATGGATTGATCCGAAAGGAAATTGCCCATCCCGTACACCACGTACTCCTTACCAACACGATCAATCGGCTGGACGACGTGCGCGTGGTGTCCGAGAATGAGGTCGATGGCGTCTGTTTTGAGCAGGCGCCTGCCCAATGTCAACTGGTCCGCACTGGGGGCAACCTGATACTCGGGCCCCCAATGCAGGCTGATCACTACGAATTCGGCGCCTGCGCGGCGCGCCTCTCGCGCCTCCCTCAGGATCGATCGTGTATCGATCACATCAACCAACCAAGATTCGTTTTGAGGCAGCCCGAGACCGTTCAAGCCGTAGGTATAGCTGAGAAGGCCCACCTCGACCCCGTTGACCTCGATGAGCTCCGGGTTCTGGGACACCTCGGCTCGTAGAGCCGTTCCGTTGTGTCGCACTCCGACTTTGTCCAGCACGCGCAGCGTGGCCTTCACCCCTTGTGGTCCTTGATCGTAGGAATGGTTTGAGGCGGTCGAGCAGTAGTCGTACCCGGCCTTCTTTATGGCGTCCGCAAGCTGATGGGGCACGTTGAAGATTGGATACGACGAGAGACCCTGGTTGTTCGGAGACAGCGGAGTCTCGAGGTGACAGAGTGCAATGTCGGCCGCAGACAATAAAGGCTCTACTTTGCGGAACATCGGATTGAAGTCGTAGTGACCGCCGCCGTTGACGAAGGCTCTTTCGTAGACGGTTGAGTGCGTCAGGATGTCGCCTGTAGCGACGAGGGTGAACCTCGTCGGCGGCGAAGATCCCCCTTTTTTGGGGAGAGATTTGGAGCCGGCTCCTTTTGAGTTCCGGGGTTCGCTTTGCGATACGGAAGCCGGGACGTCGACGTTCTGAAGGGGACGCGAGGGGGTAGCCGCCTCCCCCGACTCCTCGCGGGTGGTGCTGCCGGGCTGGCATGCGCCGAAAACCGCAAGAAGTACGAACCCGAGCGCAGAGGAGCGCAGAAGCTTCCCATCCTTCCGGGGTTGGTGCAGAAGCGCCTTGTACTTGCGTCCCACGTGGGCAAGCGTACAGGCAGGATGGAGCGAGCAG
This sequence comes from Actinomycetota bacterium, assembly GCA_030860205.1. Classification (GTDB taxonomy): domain Bacteria; phylum Actinomycetota; class CADDZG01; order CADDZG01; family WHSQ01; genus JACDDL01. The sequence continues at coordinate 54,735 of JALZIQ010000006.1, forward strand.
CCCAGTTGGGGTGACGCCGCTCTCTTATGAGATAGGTACGAGCGGTAGATGACGAGTCATCGCGTCCTCCGGGAGTTAGAGGATCTACCTTCCTACCCCCGGGACGCAGCAGCGAACAACTCCAGTGCGATTCCGTCCGGACCCTTTTCGCTTCTCGGACTCCTTCGCTTGTTACCTCCCGCTCGACTCGTCTGTCAGGCCAATTGGCTCAGCTCGATTCCTCCGGCTAACGTTCGCTCTGTGAGCGAGTCGAACTGGGCCGGCAACTACAGTTACCGGGCCGGCATCCTGCACCGCCCGACGACGCTGGAGCAGGTGCAAGAAATCATCGCCAAGGCTCCCAAGATACGCGTGCTTGGCTCCCGGCACTCGTTCACCGATATCGCCGACTCATCGGAGCTGCTCAACCTCGACGAGCTGCCCACGGACGTCGTCCTCGATCACGCAGCAGGTACGGTCTCCTTCTCCGCCGGCCTTAGGTACGGTGGGCTCGTCGAGACGTTGAAGGCCGAGGGTGTTGCCTTGGCCAATCTTGCGTCACTGCCTCACATCTCCGTCGGGGGCGCGGTTGCAACCGCCACGCATGGCTCCGGCGACGCCAACGGCAACCTCGCCACCGCGGTTGCGGGACTGGAGATCGTCACCTCCTCGGGCGAGACCCTCACGGCGTCCAGGGGTGACGCCGACTTCGACGGCCTCGTCGTAGGGCTGGGCGCGCTGGGCGCGATCACCCGGCTCACCTTGGACGTCGAACCCGCCTACCATGTGCGGCAGCGGGTGTTCGAAGGCCTCGGCTGGGATGCCTTGTTCGAGAACTTCGACGCCATCACCTCCGCGGGCTACAGCGTGAGTGTGTTCACCCACTGGACCGAAGCGGTCGACCAGGTTTGGGTGAAGAGCCGGGTGACCGATGCACCCGAGCCGGTTCGCGGTGACCTCTTCGGTGCGATCGCCGCGACCGTCGATCGGCATCCGATCCTCGGGCTCGATTCCGTCAACTGCACGCCCCAGTTGGGCGTTGCGGGCCCCTGGTCCGACCGCCTGCCGCATTTTCGCATGGGCTTCACGCCGAGCAGCGGGCAGGAGCTCCAGTCCGAATACCAGGTGGCGCGCCGACATGCCCCTGCGGCGATCCAGGCAATGCGTGCGCTGGCCGACGTGATCCGACCCGTGTTGCAGGTGTCCGAGATCCGCACCGTGGCCGCCGATGAGTTGTGGATGAGTCCCCAGTACGGACAGGACACCATCGCCATCCACTTCACGTGGAAGCCCGATCAAGACGCCGTCGAGCGTGCCCTCATAGACGTCGAGGGCGCGCTGACCCCGTTCGCCGCGCGGCCCCACTGGGGGAAGGTGTTCCTCGCGGAAGCCGCCTCCATCGCCCCCCTTTATGAGCGCTTGCCCGACTTCACCCGAATGGTCGACCGGCTCGACCCCCGCGGCGCGTTCGGCAACGCCTGGCTGAACGCCCGCGTGCTCGGGCGCCATTGACGTCAATCCTGGATATCCTCTTCCGCGCTACAGCTCCGGCGAACGGGGGAGGGCGGCCCTTTACGGAGGCACCAGCGATTGTTCTTCATCTCCCGAACTACGCGCGCTCTTTGCCTACATGAACCATAATTTTGGCATTCTCCAAGCCAGCTATTGCCATGCGGCGCGCACCCGAAGTGTAATCAGGTGACAACGCACCGACGCGGGGGGGACTGATGAACAGGATTCAAGCGATGACCGAGCAGTCGGTGTTCGAGCTGGTCCAAGGGCAGCGTGACAAATACGCCGGCCAGGAGGAGGGCCTGAGGGACAGAGGGCACGAAGCTATGGCCGATTACCTGAGAGAGGCGCAGTTCCGCCTTGCCGGTATCCAGGGGCAGATCTCAGACGCACAGTATGCGAGCGATCCCCGGGAGGCTCACAGGAGGTGCCTCGCCGTCACAGACGAGACCGTCGCATTCATGGCCTCTCAGATGAGGCTCTAGCGCTGCCATCCCGCCTGTACTACGTTGAGTTGGGCGCCCAGGCTGTGGTCGTCGAGGTGTCCCGGAGCCGCTTCACCCCATGGCGCACCCACTCGTACTGGTATGGGAGCGGGATCGGTTCCTCTGCCGCGCCCATGCCGCTGGAGGATGGCGAGCCGCAGACTGAGTAAGGCGATACAGTCCTGGAAACGCAGCTCGGCCTCCGGACCGGGATGCTCGAGCAGGTCGTGGTAGGCGGCGACCGTTTCCTCCGCCGCTATGAGAACCGCAAGCCGCTTCATGACTTGCCCTTTTCTGCCCACCAAGCAGAGCCAGCATATGAGCGCGAAATACCAAATGTCTAGCGAAACTCATACAAAGGATCGCGCTCTGTGAGCAGCCCAACGGGAACCATGCCGGGTCAAGAAGCTTCCTTTCTACCCCATTGCTCCGTCAGGGCCTCGAGAAATCGTAGGTAGGCAGTGGCTCCGGGGTCGGGATGACCCTTGCTGCGCTCGCCGATCCACGACGCGCGCCCGCGCCGCGACTGGAGAGTCGCCGTCTCCTCCACCGCTCGCCGGGCAGCGTCCACCAT
>JALZIQ010000056.1 GCA_030860205.1 Actinomycetota bacterium
CGTAGACGTAGACGAAGAACGACGCCGCTGCAATAGCGACCACCCCGGCGGCGAGACCATCGAGCCCGTCGGCCAGGTTGACCGCGTTGATCATCACCAGGATCCAGGTCACCGTCACGATTACCGAGACGTCGTCACTCAGGGAGATGGGGGTATCGGGAGTCACGATGAACCTCACCTTTACTCCGGAAAGAAACAACAGCCCCGCCGCAAACACCTGTCCGGCCACCTTGACCGGAACCGGCAGATCCCTCAGGTCGTCCACCGCTCCCAGCACCACGATGACGAGCGCGGCCGCCCCGATTCCCAAAGGCTCCGATGTGAGCTTGAAGACGGGACCGAACCCCGGCAGCAACGCGGCCGCAACTCCGCCGCCAATTACGCCGAGAAGGATCGCCACCCCTCCGAGCGTCGGAGTGGGATGTGCGTGCACCTTGCGATCGTGTGGATAGTCGATGGCGCCGGCCTTCAGAACGAGCCAACGCACGAGCGGGGTGGTCACGAATGTGATCACCGCCGCGATAGCACCGACGATCAGATAAGGGGTCATCGCGATCGTGTCAGGCGACGTCGGGATAGGGCTTGAACCGGGCCGTGAGCTCCGCCACCCGTCCGGCGATCGCGCTCTTCGATTCGGGTGAATCGTCCTTGACAACCCCTGCGATCATGCGCCCTACCTCTTCGATCTCGGGTCGTCTCATTCCACAGGTGGTGAGAGCAGGTGTGCCCAGACGCATTCCGGAAGCCACGAAGGGCTTCTCGGGGTCGTATGGGATCGCGTTCTTGTTGACCGTGATCCCCACCTCATCCAACCGGGTTTCGGCCTCTTTTCCGGTCACACCAGCACGACGCAAATCTACCAGCATGAGGTGATTGTCGGTGCCTTCCGACACGATCCTGAGCCCTTCCTCCTGAAGGGTCTGTGCGAGCGTCCGGGCGTTGGCCACGACCCGTTGGGAGTACAGGGAAAACTCCTCGGACGCAGCCTCGGCAAGCGCAACAGCCTTGGCGGCAATGGAATGCATCAGCGGTCCACCCTGCCAACCGGGGAACACGCTCTTGTCTATGGCCTTCGCGTGCTCCTGCTTGCACATGATCATTGCGCCGCGCGGGCCTCGCAGCGTCTTGTGTGTCGTGGTTGTCACGATGTCGGCGTACTCGACGGGGTTCGGGTGCACTCCTCCGGCAACCAGGCCGATGAAGTGCGCCGCATCCACCAGGAGCAGCGCCCCGACTTCGTCGGCAATGGACCTGAATGCCGCGAAATCCCATACCCGCGAATAGGCGGAGTAGCCGGCGACGATCATCTTTGGATGTTCCCGTTTCGCTATCGCGCGCACCTCATCCAGGTCGATGAGCTCGTCGTCTTGACGGACGCCGTAGGCCGCCACCCGGAAGAGGCGTCCCGAGAAGCTGACGGGCGAACCATGCGTCAGGTGCCCGCCGTGAGCGAGGCTCATCCCCATGATCGTGTCGCCGGGCTCGAGGACGGCAAAGTAGGCGGCCACGTTAGCCTGCGCGCCGGCGTGAGGTTGGACGTTTACATGCTCGGCGCCAAAAAGGGCTTTGGCCCTGTCGATCGCCAACGTTTCTGCAACATCGACGAACTCGCAGCCTCCGTAGTAGCGCCTGCCCGGGTATCCCTCTGCGTACTTGTTGGTGAGGGGCGTGCCCAGGGCCGCCAGAACCGCCGGAGACGAAAAATTCTCGGACGCGATCAGCTCGAGCTTCGAATTCTGCCGGCCAACCTCATCCAGAACCGCCGAGGCCAGCTCAGGATCGACCTTCTCGACCGCGGACCAATCCGCCCATCCCGGGCTACTCACCTGACACTCTCCTGTTCCTCGATCTCGGCGATCTGGGCCAACCGCCGTTCGTGCCTGCCCCCCTCGAAGCTCGCTTCGAAGAAGACATCGACGATTGCCAGAGCCAGCACTTCGCCCAATAGTCTCCCCCCCAGAGCCAGGATATTGGCGTCATTGTGACGTCTTGCGAAGCGGGCGGTCCACTCGTCGTGACAGAGGGCCGCTCGCGCACCGCGTACCTTGTTGGCTGCTATCTGTTCGCCCTGTCCGCTTCCCCCCACCACAATGCCCCTGTCGGCGTCGCCCCGTACAACGGCTCGGGCGACGGCGGCGCAGAAGGAAGGGTAGTCGACCATAGCCGCCGAGTCCGTCCCCAGGTCGAGTATCTCGTGACCCTTCTCCTCCAAGTAAGGGATGAGCAAGGACTTGAGCTCGAAGCCGGCGTGGTCTGACCCAATCGCTGTTCGCATAATGCATCTTAGCCATCGGGCGAGCCCGGATGCCTCACGCGCTCGAGCTCGACTCGATCTTCCTCTATACACCCGGTTAAAGTTGGAGCATGAGCGATGCGTGGCAACGGCTGATGCCGAAACTCGAGGAGCTGTCGCACCTGCGCTCGGCGGGCGCGTTGCTCAGCTGGGACCAGGCAGTGCTCATGCCGCCCAGGGGGGCGGCTGCGAGAGCCGGAGCGCTCGCTACCATCGAAAGCATCGCCCACGAGCGCCTCACCGATCCCGAGCTGGGCGATTTGATCGAGGAGCTCGCCTCGGACACCACCCTCGACGAGGGCCAGGCCGCAAACGTCCGGGTGCTGAAGCGCGTGCACAGCAAGGCGGTTCGCCTGCCGCCGGTGCTGGTGGCCGAGATTGCGCGAGCGCGAGGAGTGGCCTATGAAGCGTGGACGGAGGCGCGTCCCGCATCCGACTTCCGCTTGTTCCAGCCCCATCTGGAGCGCCTCGTAGCCCTGAAGGTCGAAGAAGCGGATGCCCTCGGATACGAGGAGGAGCGGTACGACGCGCTGCTCGACCTCTATGAGCCTGGAATGACCACGCGCAGAGTAGAGGCGCTGTTCACCGGGCTGGTTGAGGGCCTCAAATCCCTGGTCGAAGACGCCATACCCCCAGCGGTGGAGCGACCTGCCTGGATGGAGCAGCCTTTTGAAGCACTCCAGCAGGACCGGCTCTGCCGGTGGCTGGTATCGAGCATCGGCTTCAGTTTCGACGGCGGGCGGCTGGACTCGTCACCGCACCCGTTCACCACTTCAATCGGCCCCGGAGACGTTCGTCAGACGATCAAGACCCAACCCAACGCGCTGCTGCCTTGCATCTATGCGGCTCTACATGAAACCGGTCATGCGCTCTACGAGCAGGGCATTCCCAAGCATCTGGTAGGCCTGCCGGCAGGCTCCGCACCCTCTCTGGGCCTGCACGAATCGCAATCACGGCTGTGGGAGAATCTCGTCGGCCGGAGACGGTCGTTCACAGATTTCCTGTTACCCCATGTCAAGGAACGCTTTCCTGCAGAGTTGGGCCTAGTCAGCCCCGACGAATTCCATCTCGGAGTAAACTATCCGGAACGAACAACTATTCGCATCCACGCAGACGAGCTGACCTACAACCTCCACATCGCGATGCGGCTCGAGATCGAGCTGGCGCTGTTTCGAAACGAGCTCGACGTAGCAGATCTTCCCGACGCCTGGAATGCCGGAATGGAGAAGCACCTCGGAATTCGTCCGCAAGCCGACGGCGAAGGCGTCCTGCAGGACGTCCACTGGTCGATGGGTCTGCACGGTTACTTTGCGACGTACACGCTCGGGAACATCTACTCGGCCGCCTTTTACAACAAGGCGGCCGAAGAACTGGGGGGGCTGGACGACGGCTTCCACAAGGGAGACGTTTCCCGCCTGCTGGGTTGGCTGCGCGAAAAGATCCACTCCCAGGCCTACCTCTATCCCGCCACCGAGCTCGCAGAGAAGGTAGTGGGGCAGCCCGTAAGCTCCGACCCGCTGCTTGGATACCTGAAGGAGAAGTACAGCTCACTCACCTGAGACCCGCAGATGTGTGTCCCTGGCCATGCGAAGCGAGTCTCCTCAGTTAAGCGAGGGGGCTGTTCTCTGGAAGGTACTCAAAGCCTGCGTACCTGGAAGAGAGCAGCCCCCGAGCCAGTTGGAGGCCCCCCGAGTCAGTGGAGGCCTTGGGCTATCGCCAGGACGCCGGCGACGCCGGCGAAGCAGAGGACGGCAGGGCGGAGCCATCTGGCATCCAGCCACGGGTTCAGATATCTGCTCAAAAAAAGCCCCGCCAACATCGCGGGAATCATCTCGAGAGCCAAGATCACATGACCGCCGTCGACCCTCCCCGTCAATGCGAGAGCGGCCAGTGACATGAGTGTGCCGAGCACGAAAGACGCCGACAGCGTCGACCTAAGCTCGGTGCCCGGCCGGGCCTGGTAGGCAAGCGCCATTGGCGCCCCGCCTATCGCCGCCGCCGTGCTCATCACCCCCGACGCAAATCCTGCGGCCAGCCCCGTTCCCCACTCGACCTCGGTCGGAGCCCCGAACAAGCTCAAGACCACGGCAAGGACAATCATGGTACCCACCACGAGTGCAAGCGAGTCAGCTTGGATCATAGCAAGCAGCGCAGCTCCCGCAACCGTGCCGACGATCCGTCCCACAGTCGAGTAGAACAAACCGGAAAAATCGATCGCACCATGCTCGCGCAGAGCCATGGTGATCGTCATCGGCACCGCGATCAGGAGAAGCGCAGATGGGACGGCTTCGGGCCACAACAAGGTGAAAGTAGGGACGGCCACAAGTGCGAAACCAAAGCCGATCGAGCCTTGGATAACGGCGCCCAGCATGACGGCGAGCAGCGCAATGAAGATCACCCGTGCCCGGCGCGCCGCCCGCATACCAGACCGCGTGGTCGCCGAAGGGTGCGGCTCACGAACGCAGGCAGAAAGCTACGCAGGTCCGCTCCACACCGATCCGGAAGGGAACGCATATTCCTTCAGTGTCCGGGGATGCATGGTGATGCTGTATCCCGGAGCCGTGGGCGGGAGGTAGCGCCCGTTCTCGATCACGACTGGGTTCACGAAGTGCTCGTGCAGATGATCAACGTACTCGAGCACCCGTCCTTCCAGAGACGCGCTCACGCAGACATAGTCGAAGATAGAGAGGTGCTGAACGTACTCGCACAGACCGACTCCTCCCGCGTGTGGACACACCGGAACCTCGAACTTGGCAGCCATGAGGAGCACAGCCAGGACCTCATTCACGCCACCCAGCCTGCAGCTGTCGATCTGGCAGAAGTCGATCGCGTTCGATTGCAGGAACTGCTTGAACATGATCCTGTTGTGCGCATGCTCGCCGGTGGCGACACCTATGGGTGCAACGGCTCTTCTTATCCTTGCGTGACCGAGGATGTCGTCGGGGCTCGTCGGTTCCTCGATCCACCATGGGTCGAACTGCGCCAGAACCTTCATGCTATCGATGGCTTCGTCGACGTCCCAGTTCTGGTTGGCATCCATCATGAGCTTCCGATCGGGCCCAATCTCGTCCCGTATCAACTCGGTGCGTCGGACATCCTCGCCCAGATCCCCGCCGACCTTCATCTTGAAGTAGGTCCACCCTCGGTCGACGCCTGTTCGGCACAGCTCACGGAGCTTGTCGTCGGGGTAGCCGAGCCATCCTGCTGAAGTGGTGTAGGCAGGAAAGCCGCCCGCAAGCATCTTTTGCTCGCGCTCGATTCGTGTGGGCTCGTTGCTTTTCAGAATCCTCAAGGCTTCCTCGGCTGTTATTGCATCGGTAATGTAGCGGAAATCGATGCAGGCAACGAGCTCTTCCGATGTCATATCGCTGAGCAACCGCCAGAGCGGCTTCTCCTCCGCCTTGGCGTAGAGGTCCCACACCGCGTTGACAACCGCCGCGCCCGCGAGATGGATGGCGCCTTTCTCAGGGCCGATCCAGCGCAGCTGGCTGTCGCCGGTCACCCTGCGCCAAAAGGCCGCCATGTCTTCGGTGAACGACTCGAGTGTTCTCTCCACGACGAAAGGAGCAAGCGCCTCTATAGCCGTCACGCAGATTTCGTTGCCTCGTCCGATCGTAAAGGTCATCCCATGGCCTTCGAGCGACGGATGGTCTGTCTGTAAGACTACGTAGGCAGCGGAGTAATCGGGGTCGGGGTTCATGGCGTCCGACCCATCCAACGAGCGTGAAGTTGGAAACCTGATGTCGTGGGCAGTGAGGTTGGTGATGCGAATGGGCATATCGTCCCCCGCTGGTCCGATGTGAAGGTGGTGCCGAGTGTCCGAGTGTAAGGTCACAGACACCGGCGGGGTGCGGCTCGCCGGTGATGGTGAGGGACTTCCATGATCCAGGGGGTAGGCGTGCAGGCACTGATGTTCCAAGAACGCCGGAGGATGGAGATGAGCGAGATCGACGCCCCCTCTCCGGGACCCGGCGAGGCCGTCATCAAGGTAGCCGCCTGCGGTGTCTGCGGTTCGGATCTCGAAGGATACGTCGGCACTCCCGGTATGGCCGACCGTCGCGTCCCCCCGCTGCTTCTGGGACACGAGTTTGCAGGAACCGTCATCCAGGGTGCAGAAGGATGGAAGGGGCGCGCGGTGGCGATACACCCGCTCATCACAGACGGCTCCTGCCGCTTCTGCCGCTCGGGGCGGCGTTACCTGTGCCCCAATCGGGAGCTGATCGGTCTCAACCGTCCGGGCGCGCTGGCCCAGCAGGTGGTTGTGCCCCTGAGTGGTCTGCATGCTTTGCCGCGGGGCGTCCCCAGCTGGCGCGGCGCCCTAGCCGAGCCTCTTGCCGTTGCCGTGCATGCGGTGGAGCTCGCCGGTCCGCTGCTCGAGCGTGAGGTACTCGTCTTCGGAGGAGGAGCGATCGGTTTCTTCGTTGCTTGGATTGCCCGGCGCGCCGGAGCAAAGGCGAGGGTGATCGACATCAGCGACACCCGCCGCCGGCAGGCGGCGGCTCTCGGCATCGCGTCCTCCGATGCACCAGAGGGTGAGGTGGACGTGACCTTCGACACAGTCGGAATCGAGCCCACCCGGGCAGGAGCGATAACCCATCTGGCGCCCGGCGGAACCTCGGTGTTCGTGGGACTGCACGACGACGAGAGTCCCTTCAGCTTCTACAGTCTGATATTGCAAGAGCGTCAGGTCAGGGGAAGCTACTGCTATTCGGACGAGGACTTCTCCCGGGCCGTATCGCTTTGCGGTGAGGTGCCCGATGACTACATCGCCCATGTGCCGCTGCAGGAGGGGGCCTCTGCTTTCGAGGCACTTGCAGCCGGGAGCAGCGAACATCTCAAGGTCCTGTTGGAGCCGGATGGGCAGGCTTAGCCACATCGAGGGAATGCCGTCGTGTACCTGAGCCGCCACGCCGGGCCTAAAGGAGCGCGTTGGGCGGTGGATGGGCGAGGGCTGCCGGCGAGCTTCAGCCTCGACTTGCTGCTCCAGCTTCCTGCCGACAAGGCTGCGGAGGTCGTCGCGTCCATGGTTGCGGAGGGTGAAGAGCTCGACGGAGCGCTTCTTGCCCCCATTGAGCCTCACCATGAGGTGTGGGCCAGTGGAGTCACCTACCTCAAAAGCCGCGAGGCGCGCCAGGTCGAGTCCCAAGCCAGTGGCGGCGGCGACTTCTACGCCCGCGTCTACGACGCCGAAAGGCCTGAGCTCTTTTTCAAGGCCGTTGGATGGCGGGTGGTTGATCCGGAGGCCGCCATCCGGAAACGAAGGGATGCGGTTTGGACGGTCCCCGAACCCGAGCTGGTCCTGATTCTCAACAGCCGGATGGAGATCGTCGGCTACAGCGCCGGCAACGATGTTTCGTCGCGCGACATCGAGGGAGCCAATGCACTGTACCTGCCGCAAGCCAAGGTTTACGACGGCTCCTGCGCCCTGGGGCCTGGGATCGTCACCGCCACACCGGATGAGGTAACGGGCATCAGCGTGGCGTTGGAGATCGTCCGGGACGGTGTGCCCGTCTTCTCCGATGCCACGGACACCTCTCAGATGAAGCGAACTCCCGAGGAGCTCGTGCATTATCTCGGCACCGAGATGAGCTTCCCCCACGGTGTCTACCTGATGACGGGCACAAGCATCGTCCCGCCAGAGGATTACAGCCTGCGACCGGACGACATCGTTCGCATCACGGTGGGATCACTCGAACTTTGCAACATCGTTGGACGGGATCCGGCGCCTGCATGAGCATGCAGGGAAAGGTCGCCCTCGTGGCAGGTGGCAGCCGCGGCATAGGGTTCGCCATAGCCGAACGTCTAGGCGGGCAAGGTGCCCACATTTGTATTGCGTCTCGCAAGCCGGGCGAAGCGGCCGAGAAGCTGCGCTCACAGGGTCTCGATGTAATCGCCCTGGAGGTCGACCTCGCCGAGCAGGATCCGCAGGCTGTAGTCGATGCGACAGTCGAACACTTTGGAGGCATCGACGCGCTCGTGTACTCGTCGGGTACAAATGTTCGCAAGCCGATTCTGGAGTTGAGCCTCAAGCAGTGGCGGCTCATTCACCGGATCAACCTCGAGGGCGCGTTCCTGAGTGCGCGGGCAGCCGCTCCGCACATGCTCGAGCGCGGCTGGGGGCGCATGCTGTTCATATCCTCGATCGCCGGGTTCCATGGGGGTGCGGTGCTCCCCATCACCGCATACTCGGCGAGCAAGGCCGGCCTGAACGGATTGGTTAGGGGCCTCGCCAAAGAGTGGGCGCCGGGCGGCATTCGCGTGAATGCGCTTGCGCCGGGCTTCACCCGCACCGAGCTCACCGAGCCGGTCCAGAACCACCCTGAGTTGAGCGCCTCCGTCAACGCGCGCATTCCTGTGGGGCGTTGGGCCGAGCCCGGCGACATGGCGGGCATCGGAGCGTTCCTGTGCTCCGATGAAGCCGACTACATAACCGGCCAATCCATCATCGTGGACGGGGGGTATCTGCTCTTTTGAAACCCCACCGTTCCGCCGAGTCGGGACAGATGTGAATCATGCAACCTTGTCCATTGACCGTCTACTCGAGGGATGGAGCCGATGATCAAGGATGTTCAAACCGCTGTGATCGAATCCAACTACGACTGGACGTTGGTAAAGATCGTCGCGGATGAGGGCATCGGATACGGGGAGTCCTTCTTCGCCCTCGGGCTGCCGGAAGTGATCCGGCGGCTCAGTCCTCTTTTGATAAAGGAAGACCCCGCGGATATCACCAAGCTCTTGCGCAGCCTCAAGACCGCCGGACTGTTGACCAGCCCCCACGGCGGCGCGCTTCAACACGCGCTTGCCGGAATCGAGACCGCGTTGTGGGACCTCTTGGGAAAGTCACTCGGCGCGCCGCTCTACCGTCTGTGGGGCGGGACATACCGCAACGAGATCCGCCTTTACGCTGATTGCCACGGCGGGGAGGGGCTCGCCTCCTTGAGCTCGATCCTTGCGCCGCGCACCCCATGGTGGCTGGGCGAAAAAGCGGACGACACGCCCAGTGAAGTGCATCCCAAGTATCACGGGGGACGCGCTGCAGAAGCATTGGAGCTGAACCTTGACGAGTATGCGCGACGCGCCCGGGAAGCTGCCGACCAGGGTTACACGATCCTCAAGTTCGACCTCGACATCCCCAATCCGCACTCTCGCGATGATTACAACCGGACCCTCGAACCGCAGGAGATCAACCTGCTGGTCGAACTTGTGCGCGCCGTGCGCGACAGCGTCCCCGAAGAGGTTGGGCTGGCGGTCGATTGCCACTGGAGCTTGAGCGCGAACAGCGGAACAGCCCTGGGGCGCGCATTCGAGCCCTTCAAACTGCTGTGGATCGAAGATCCGGTGCCGCCCGAATCGGACGAGGCGCTGGCGCGCGTGGTGCGCGAGAGCCCAACACCGGTTGCCAGCGGAGAAAACCACTACTCCGCAGTTCAGTTCAACCGGTTGCTGCAACTGGGCATCCAGATCGCCGCGCCGGACCTGCAGAAAACGGGCTTCGCCGAGGGCAGGAGGATCGCCGAGCTTGCCGAGCTGTTTACCGTGCCGCTGGCTCCCCACAACATCTCGAGCCCCATCGGCACGCTCGCCGCCGCCCATCTCGCGGCGACGATCCCGAACTTCCTCGTGCTCGAGCACCACGGCATCGACGTCCCGTTCTGGGAGGAGCTTGCCGCAGGCCGCGACGGCCCTCTTATACAGAAGGGTCATGTCGTTCTCGACGGGGCGCCGGGATTGGGCATAGCTCTCGACGAGGAGATTGCGTACCGCTACCGCAAGCGCGACGAGACTTTTTTCGGAGACGCAGGCTAAGTGCTTCGTACTTGACCTTATGAAGGGAAGCAGCCCATGACCATAGAGAGCATCAACCCGCACCGGCCTTCCGACACGGTGGCCCGGTTCGAAGCCGCCGGGCCCAACGGGGTGGAATCCTCCGTTGCACGAGCCGGTGACGCATTTGGCGAGTGGTCGGCTCAGACCGCCGTCGCCCGGGGGACCGCGTTGAGGCAGATCGCAGACAGCATCGAAGGGCGCGCCGGGGAGTTCGCAGAGCTCATGGTGCGCGAGGTCGGCAAGCCGCTCGCCGAGACCCGGCAGGAGATCGGCAGGGCGGTGTCCATCTTCCGCTATCACTCTCAGATGGCCCTCGCTCCGAACGGTCTGACATACCCCGCCGCCGACGCCAGGTCGTGGTTGATGGAAAAGCGATATCCCCTGGGCGTCTGCGGCCTCCTCACCCCCTGGAACTTCCCCATCGCGATACCGGTCTGGAAGCTCGCTCCTGCGCTCGCCTGCGGCAACACCGCTGTGCTGAAGCCGGCACCCCAGGCAACCGCTACGGCGCGACTGCTCCACGAGATCACAACCGAGCATCTGCCCGAGGGCGTATTTGAGCTCGTGACGGGGGACGCAGAGACCGGGGAACCTCTGGTCGACCACCCTGGCGTGGCCGCAGTGTCCTTCACAGGCTCGGTGCCCGTCGGGCACGAGATCGCCGGGCGCGTGGCAGGCCGCGGCGCCAAGCTGCAGTGTGAGATGGGAGGCCAGAACCCTTCAGTTGTGCTGGCCGACGCCGACCTCGACAAGGCCGCCGCAACCATCGCCTTCGCGACGATGGGCTACGCGGGGCAGAAGTGCACGGCCACGTCCAGGGTCATCATCGAGTCCCCCGTCTACGGCGCATTCAAGGACAAGCTGATAGCCGCTGTTGAGGAAATGGGGGTCGAAAATCCGTCGAGCGAATCCTGCAAGGTGGGCCCTCTCATCGAAGAGGAGGCGCGCCAGAACGCCCTCGATGCAATTCAGGACAGCGGCGGCAACGTGGTGACCGGCGGTTCCCCGCTTGATGCGGAGGGCTTCTACATCGCGCCCACACTTGTCGAAGTCGATGATCGCACGAACGTACTGGCCAAAGAAGAGGTCTTTGCTCCGGTCGTTGCGCTGCTCGAGGTCCCCTCTCCAGACGAGGCCATCGCACTCGCCAACGACGTCCGCTTCGGATTGGTTGCCGCGGTGTTCACCAGCAACCTCGGGCGCGCTATGGAGTACACGGGAAAGCTGGAAGCCGGGCTCGTTCGGGTGAACGCTCCCACGTCGGGAGTGGACTTCCATGCGCCGTTCGGCGGCTCGAAGGAGTCGAGCATCGGGCCGCGCGAGCAAGGGCTTGCCGCGCGCGAGTTCTTCACCGAGACGCGCACGCTGCTGATCTCCCCATGAGCGCCTTCGACGGTCTCGTCGCGCTCGTGACGGGTGGGGCATCGGGCATCGGTGCGGCGACGGTTGATGCTCTCCACAGCATCGGGGCGCGTGTTGGGGCGCTCGATCTCGAGGAGGCTTCGAGGCGCGACGGTGTCCTTTCTTTGGTGGCGGATGTCACGGACGGCGCTGCAGTGGATGCTGCAGTGCAACAGGTCGTAAGCGAGTTCGGACGGCTCGATGTGCTCATCAACGTCGCCGGGGTCGGCGCAACCGGAACCGTCGAGGACAACTCAGATGCTGAGTGGATGCACGTCTTCGACGTCAACGTGCTTGGGATGGTTCGCGCAGCGCGCGCGGCGCTCCCCTACCTCCGGCGCGCCGAGCACCCTGCGGTGGTCAACGTGTGCTCCGTCGCCGCCATCGCCGGGCTTCCCCAACGAGCCCTCTACAGCGCCAGCAAAGGTGCGGTCCTGTCACTCACACTCGCAATGGCCGCCGACCTCGTGAACGAAGGCGTCAGGGTCAACTGCATCTGCCCGGGAACAGCAGACACTCCGTGGGTGGGCCGTCTGCTCGACGCTGCCCCGGACCCAGCCGCCGAGCGAGCCGCGCTCGAAGCGCGCCAGCCCATGGGCCGACTGGGAAGCGCACAGGAGATAGCGGCGGGGATCGTGTTTCTTGCAGCCCCAACCTCGAGCTTCGTCACAGGGACGGCCCTGGAGGTCGACGGCGGCATGGCCGGCCTGAGACTTCCCCCGACCGTCGGCCGCTAAGGACCACGCCGCAGAACTGCACCCCTCTAAGGCTGCTGGAAGCCCTCCCTGATGAGCAAGCCGCCCAGACCCTGGCCCACCGGCATCAGCACGAGGCCTCTCTTGATCGCCCAGGCGAAGCCGGCCGGAGCCTTCAGGGCCACAAAGCTCCAAACCGTAAATAGCAATGATGCTCAAGACCACGACCGCGATCATGTTCCCCATCATGGAAAAGACGCCATTGTGAATTCGACGTGGAGCACCTCGCATCAATCCAAGCATCGCTGGCCTCAGGCCAGAAGCTCGGATGCGGGGATGGCTCCTTCCCGCAGGACGACCGGCGCGCCGACCAGAGAGAGTACGGTCGATGCTGCGCCGGACCTGACCCCTCCGTCGAGGTACACCTCGACGGAGTGCCCCAGCATCTCGCGGGCCTCGGCAACGGTCGTCGCCGGCGCGCCGCCGGACCGGTTGGCGCTGGACACCGCCAACGGCCCCGATTGTGCGAGCAGCTCCCGGGCGATCCTGCACGCCGGAATCCGCACGGCGACCGTCCCAGGGTCTTCACCTCCAAGGTAGTAAGTCCAGCCCTCGGCGCGCGGAAGCACCAAGGTGAGCGGTCCCGGCCAGAATCCCTCTGCGAACTCCACCGCCACGCGATCGAAATGCCCCACCGCACCCAGGCTCTCGGCGGTCGCACCCAGCACCGGCAGTGGATTGGACTCGGCTCGCCTCTTGGCATGGAACAGAGCCTTCACCGCGCCGGTAACCGCGGGCATGACCCCGATTCCGTAAACCGTGTCCGTGGGGAGCACGATGGGGTGCCCTTGATCGAGCGCTTGCAGCGCGACCGCTAGGGAGGTCAACAGCGGGCTTCCACGATCCGTTCTCTGCCCGCGAGGTCCAACCCCACCGACACCTCGAGGTATCCAAGCTCCTCTACCAGGGCGCCTGCCTGATCTCCCTGAGTTGCCCCTATCTCGAGCACGAGCCAGCCCCCCTGACGGAGCCATTCCCTTGCCCCCGATGCGATCCGGCGAACGACGTCGAGTCCGTCGCCGCCCGCATAAAGGGACATCTCGGGTTCGTGATCCTTCACGACCTCGGGTAGTCCTTCGGCTTCGGCGTGTCGCACGTAAGGCGGGTTGGACACGGTGACATCGACGTCGCCTCGCAGGGACGAGGGCAGTTCCACAAAGAGGTCACCCGAAACCAGATGGACGTCGCTGTTCAGGTCGGCGACATTCTTTTTCGCCCACCACAGCGCCCCGGGGGCGACCTCGGTTGCCCACACTTCGGCATCGGGCCGCTCCTGCGCAATTGCCAGTGCGATCGCCCCGCTTCCCGTGCCGAGATCGACGGCGATGCCACCCCGGGGAAGGTGCGCCAGCGCCCGGTCGACGACCTGCTCGGTCTCAGGGCGCGGGATGAAGACTCCGGGCCCCACGGCTACATCGAGATCACGGAAGCCGGCCACCCCGGTGACGTACTGGAGAGGCTCGCCGAGCGTCCGTCTCCGCGTGAGATCGAGGGTGCGCTGCTCTTGCGCCGTCTCGATCTCCCCCGGGCCGGCGATCAGCTCGGTCCACACCCGGCCCGTCCCTGCCTCGACCAGCAACTGGGCCTCGCGCTCCGGCGATTCGATCCCGGCGGCCGCGAGTGCCTCCCTCACCCGCCGGACCAGTCCCTCAACGGTGGTCAGGAGGCCGGGCCCACCAGGGTCTCCGTGCGCTCGCTGGCCGCCAACGCATCCACGAGGTCGTCGAGGTCGCCCTCGAGGACCTCCCCCAGCCGGTGCACCGTGTATCCAATACGGTGATCGGTGACGCGATTCTCGTTGAAGTTGTAGGTCCGGATCCGCTCCGAACGGTCCGCCGAACGGACCTGCGAACGCCGCTCTTGAGACATCGCTTGGTCCTGCGCCTCCTGCTTCGCCTGAAGCAGGCGCGCCCTCAGAATCCGCAGGGCCTTGGCCTTGTTCTGCAACTGCGATTTCTCGTCCTGGACGGCCACCTCAACGCCGGAGGGAAGGTGTTTGACGCGTACGGCCGAGTCCGTGGTGTTCACCGACTGACCTCCGGGGCCGGTCGAGCGATAGACGTCGATCTTGAGGTCGTTCGGATCGATCTCGACCTCCACTTCCTCGGCTTCAGGCAGGACCACGACCGCAGCCGCCGACGTGTGGATCCGCCCGCTCGATTCGGTCTGGGGCACACGCTGGACACGATGGACTCCGGCTTCGTGCTTCAGTCGGGAAAACGCTCCCCGCCCTTTGATTGCAAAAGTGACTTCTTTGAACCCCCCAACACCACTCGTGCTGGAGGAAAGAAGCTCGCTCCTCCATCCCTTTGTTTCGCCATAACGCTGATACATGCGAAAGAGCTCGGTCGCAAATAACCCTGCCTCTTCCCCCCCGGCCCCGGCGCGTATCTCCACGATGACGTCTCGATCGTCGTTGGGATCCTTCGGCACCAGAGCGGCAGCGATCTGTTCCTGGAGCTGGTTGTAGGTGCGAGTGCTCGAGGCGATCTCCTGCTCGACGTAGGCGCGCTCTTCGCCTTGCGAACCGCGCAGCATTGTCTTTGCCTCCTGGAGATCATCGGCCACTTTGCGGTAGCGGCGCCAGGCCTCGATCGTGGTCTTGAGATCGGAGTGCTCCTTGCCCAGGGCACGCAGCTCGTTTGGGCGCGCCGCTATTGCCGGGTCGGACAGTTCTCGTTCGATCTGCTCGAACCTGGCCTCCATGGTGGCGAGACGAGCCTCAGGGAGCTCCACTGGATGCCTCCGCAGTCGGTGCGGTCAAGAGGGAACCCTGGAAGGATACCGTGGCGGATCTAGCTCCTTCGAGGTTCCTGTCAGGCGACGGGGGTATCCGCCGCGCCCTGCTGGGGTTCGATGGGTAACGCCACTGCCTTCATCGCCGCGATCGCCACCTCTATCTGGTCGAGCGACGGTGGCTTCGTGGTGATCCTCTGAAGGGCCAGCCCGGGCAACATCGAGATCCGAAACACCAGCGAGCGTTCGTTCCGGGACGCCAGCTTTATGGCTTCGTAGGAGATGCCGGCCAGGACCGGAATCGCGAGCAGGCGCGCGCCGATCCTCAGAAGGAAACCCCCGGTGACCACGAGATCGATGAAGAAGTGCGCAACGATCGTCAAAAACAGCACGATAAACAGAAAGTTGGTTCCGCAACGCACATGCAAGGTGGAGTAGTTGTCATCGATCTCACGCGGAATCAACGGATCACCATTCTCATAAGCGTAAATAGTCTTGTGCTCGGCGCCGTGATACTGAAAGACGCGCCGGACGTCCTTAAAACGGCTGATCAGCAGCAAATACCCGACGAATATGCCTAGCCGCAGCGCACCTTCGATGAGGTTGAAGATAAGTGGGCGCTCCTCCGATAGGTTCCCGACGAAGGACTCGACCAAGCGTGTGCCGAAAACCGGCAGCATGATGAAAATGAGTGAAAACACCACCATGGAAATGCCCATGGTCCAACCGAGCTGGCGATCGGAGAGCTGTTCCTCTTCGTCCTGGTCGTCAAGCGCAAGGCTCGCCGAGATCATCAGGGCCTTGAGACCGATCGCAAGCGACTCGCCGAGCACCAAGCAGCCCCGCAGGAGCGGCCACTTGAGCCAGGCGTGACGTGTGGCGAGGCTCGGGAGAGGGTGCGACTCAACTGCGATGGTGCTATCGGGCTTGCGGCAGGCAACCGCCCACGAGGCGGGGCCCCGCATCATCACACCCTCCATAACGGCCTGCCCGCCGATGGACGGCTTCTTCGTAGGAGCCGGATCGCTCACCTAACTCGGCTCGGCGCCCGTAGCGTCGGAGCGAGCCTGAGTTCCTTTCTTCGCATACTTCTTCTGAAAGCGTTCGACCCGGCCTCCTGTGTCGACGAGCTTTTGCTTGCCGGTGTAGAAGGGGTGGCACTTGTTGCAGAGTTCGACGTGCATCTCCGGCTGCGTCGACCTGGTTACAAAATGGTTCCCACACGAGCATGTCACCCGTGACTGAACGTAGTCCGGATGTATTCCCTGTTTCATAGTTCTTCCTTTCGAGCCTCTTGCTGCTCTCTGGCTTTGCGTGCTCTTTCGTAGGCAACCGATGCCCTGGCCATTATCTTGAAGGTGGCGATCAAGCCGCCCACGAGCCCGACGATGGTCAACCATTCCGGCCAACCTAAACCCAGCAAGAATTAATCCCCCTTGACGGGCGCCTTGGCGATTTCACGCAGGAACTGGACGTTGCCCAGAGTCGCCTTCATCTTGTCGATCAGGAGCTCGAGGGCTCCCCCGTCGGCCAGAGCGTGCAGGACGCGCCGCAGCCGCCAAACCAGCTGGAGCTCCTCCGGTGTAAGAAGCAGCTCCTCTTTACGTGTCCCAGACGCCTGGATGTCAATCGCCGGGAATATGCGCTTCTCGGACATCCTGCGGTCCAGCTTCAACTCCCAGTTACCCGTGCCCTTGAACTCCTCGAAGATGACTTCGTCCATTCGCGACCCTGTCTCGACCAACGCTGTGGCAAGGATAGTCAACGAGCCACCGAACTCGATATTGCGCGCCGCGCCGAAGAAGCGCTTTGGTGGATAGAGGGCGGTCGAATCGACACCGCCGGACAAGATGCGCCCGGAGGCTGGGGTTGCAAGGTTGTATGCCCGGGAGAGACGGGTTATTCCGTCGAGCAGGATCATGACATCCCGGCCCATCTCGACCAACCGTTTGGCTCGTTCGAGCGTCAGTTCGGTCACCTGGATGTGGTCGTCCGAGGGACGGTCAAAGGTCGAGTAGATGACCTCTCCATCCACCGAGCGCTGCATATCGGTGACCTCTTCGGGCCGTTCGTCCACCAGAAGCACGATCAGATGCGTTTCCGGGTTGTTCGTGCGGACGGCGTTCGCTATCTCTTTCATCACAGTCGTTTTGCCGGCTTTGGGCGGGCTGACGATCATGCCGCGCTGCCCTTTTCCGATGGGGGCGATGAGATCGATGATGCGGGGGGTGATGAGGCGCGGCTGCTCGAGCTGCTCGAGCGTCAAGCGGTCCTGTGGGTACAAGGGCGTGAGATCTGCGAACCGGGGCCGGCGCTGCGCCGCTTCCGGCTCTTTGGCGTTGATTTGATGGATCTTCAGCAGGGCCTGGTATTTCTCGGACTCCTTCGGCGATCGGACCGATCCCCTGATCTCGTCGCCCTTGCGAAGGTGGAACCGCCGCACCTGCGAGACCGAGACATACACATCCCGGTCCCCGGGGAGATAACCACTCGTTCTGAGGAAGCCGTAACCCTCGGGAAGGAGGTCGAGGATGCCGGTCCTGATCTCCGCCGAGGCGTCATCCTCAGCCTCGAGATCTTCCCACCGTTCGTCGCGCACATAGGCGGGAATTGCGCCGCCTCCCCCGCCTCCGCCGCCTCCACGGCCCCGACGACGTCTCCTTCCTTTGCTGTCTCGCTGGTCGGCTTTCTCTCGAGGCCGCAAGCGTGTATCCCTCCCTTGGGGGCGACGTTTCTGCTGACGATCGCCACGGGTGTCCTTTTCGTCCGTTGCACTCGCATCCACCCTGCCGGGTGAAGGGTTGGACCCACTCCCGTTGTCTGCAGCGGGTGGTTCCAACGCCGGCTGGGTTCCCTCACCTGCGACAGCTACCTCGAGCGGTGGAGCGATCTCACGCCGGGGTTCACCCGCCGAGGCGGGCTGATGCGATGTGGTCGCGCCTTGCGCGGGGCGAACTTCCCTCTCGGGAAGGGTTTCTTGCACCGCCGGGTTGGGCGAAGAGCTTTTTCCGTTGCCGGTGGTGGCGATCATGTTGACGATCTCCGCCTTCTTCAGCCCGCCGACCTTCAGGTCAAGTGATTTGGCGATTTGCTTGAGTTCGACAACGGCCTTGGATTCCAAGATCGAGCGGTCCAACGTATCGGCCACTTATGCCTCCTGCATCGAGGGAGAAGCGTCGGCGGTCGCTATCCGAAACTCCCCCCAAAGGATAAATAGATGGGGGTCATTGATTCCCGTCGTCTTGTAATCGTTGGGCGACAGGGCGCCCCTGATGTGTGACTCACGAAATGCTTTCATGTGCAATATCTTCCCGCCTTCCTCCCAAGCTTAGTGGTTCGGCTGCCGGATGTACCGGCTCTTCCGATCCCGCCCGAGTTTCCTGCTCCACTGTCTTAAGAGCCCTGGTCAGTACGTGGTCAATGATCCTGGAAAGCGTTGCATCAACATCGTCACAATGTTCGATCGTCGGCACCTCTCGCATCAGAGCCGAGGACACCATGTACCTCTGGATTCGACGGATCTTGTCGAAGGACTCTAGATAACGATCTTTCGGACGTGCTTCCCGAGACCGCCGGCGAAAATGGTCCCGATGAAGCTGCTCATCGTCCACGGTTATGACCAGAGAAACTATAACCGCTTCCTCACTATCGACGCTTTGCAGGAATCCGGGTACGAGATGAGCCCCCTCGAGAATCATGTCGGTCCCCTCTGCCACGGCTCGGTCGATCAATGCCTGAGCACCAACGGCCACGGCGGCCGCCTGCTCCCGGAAGCCGATTATCAATCGGTCCCCTGAGTTGGGGATCGGCTGCCGGACCGCATTGTCGGCCTCGAAGGAGGACGAATAGAGGGTCGGGAACATTTGGGCCGTGAAGGCACTTCTCAATACCTCCCGGACTGCGTCGGTCGACACCACACGGGTGATACCGAGACGTGTGGCAAGCTGCGTAGCAATCGTCGACTTCCCAACGCCGGTGGCGCCGCCGATCAGTATTATCAACGGACCGTCCAACTCTGCAACCGATTCCCACTTGAGGAAAGCCTCGACGTACCTGCTGCCCGCCTCACGGCCCAGCACCTCGAGGGTCAGTTCTCTTATGTAGGTGGGTGACAAGTTGCCGGCCGGCTGCAGCTTCAGCTCCTCTTCCACTTTGTTTGCCACCACGTATGAACGCGCCGGGGTCAGCCCTGTAACCATCAACGAGGAAGCCGCCAAGCCCTTCGAATAGGGCAGACCGTGACCTCGGTCTGCGAGAAAGAAGTGCTCTCGCCTTGCAACCGTCATGTCGTTGTGGATCCTTTATCGATTACCGATCACCGGTAACGGCTGGTGGCGAGATCGCCCGCCCATAGCAGGGTTGCGACGGGGTCGTCGCCTTCGATGCCGTGTGGCACGTTGTCCATATAAACCACTTCCATCCTCGCCTCGAGCGCCCATCTCGTTGCAACGTCAACAGCCGCCGCCTTTACCTCACAGAGCAGCACCTCTGCACCGTTCCTGCCGGCTTCCAGCTCCCCCTCGAGCGTCCCTCTATCCGCCAACGCATGAACCACTGCGGTTACGCGACATCCGTGATGTTGCTCTAGGTGCTTCTTCAAGGAGCCCCCGGCCTCTCCGGGGGCGGTTGTAGCCACCATGACCGACGCCCCCTCAACCGAACGAGTGGGGGTAGGACGGAAGACCGTGCGAACTATGCGGGGTTCGTCCCGTGGATCGTCCCCCCCAAGCGAGCGAAACACACTCTTTATCAGGGAGGCCACGGTGGAAGCCCGGGAGTCCGAACCCGCTGGGGCAGACCCCATTGTAACGAATACGAAGTCGGAGAGCAACAGGCGGTAGGGTCCAAGATATCCGAGCAGGTATTCGTCGGGGATCGACTCCGGCACGACCAGACCGGTGACGTCGGCGTGGACAGGAGGAATCGCCGAGCCCGACCCTTCGAGGATCATCACGTCGCCGGGGAGGTCGTTGGCAAGCTCGAGGCCCTCCGCCACATTCGAGATGGCAACCCCTCCGGCCAGCCCCCCGCCGCACCTCCGGCAACCGACGGTCGGTACCCGCGCCAGGAGCGCATCCTCTATGTAGTCGGACGCGGCGTGCTTTCCGGCGTCCGCCCAGGCCAGGAGGTCGGTGGGCCCGAGGTCGACGGCGTCGCCCCTCAACACCTCCGGCTGGGCCGGGCCTCCCCGTCCCATGGCGACCACAACCGGGCTGCGCCCGGCAGCCGCCATGCTCCGCGCGGCCAGACCGGCCACGGCCGTCTTTCCCGAACGTTTGCCAGTACCGATGATCGCCATGGTCGGCTTGCTTGCCAATCGGGGCCGCGGGGGCGGCGAGAAATAGAAGTCGGCCCCCTCGTAGGGGACGCCGTGCAGCAGAGCAATGGACACGAGCTCGTGCCGGCGGCGGTAGTCGAGGACGGGTTCGTCCGACAGATCGATCACCAGTTCGGGTGATAGCTCCCGAATTGCCCGTCCAAGCGCCCCGGCCGGATGGCCCCCCCTGACCGTGACCCCCCCAATCGAGGCCACACCGGCGGCGGGGATCTTCTCCCGTCCTCCGGCCATGACCACGGCGACTACCTCCAGGCCCCGGAGGCCCAGGCTTTGAATGGCCGCCTCGATCACGGGTGGGTAGTGCTCGCCATCGACCACGGCTAGACAGCGCAAGGGTGGGGCCTCCGGTCCAGGAGGGTTAGGGGCGCTTTGTTCTGGGAACCTTGTTCTCTGGTCCACCAGCAGCGCATTACCTGCCTAGCCAAGGAGGCTATCAAAGTTGTCCAATCGTGAGAGTCCCACCGGTACGAGTACAAGCAGTGTCACCGTGGAGAGAGCTAGAGGCGGTGTTTCGTTCTGGTCCATCCTCACGGGGGTAGTCGTCGCCTTCGGTGCGTTCCTGTTGTTGTCTTCGATCATCGGAGGAATCCTTTCCGTGCTGGGCATCGCCGAAGGAGGAATTCCGTCGGGCTCCGAGGCTGTGGAGGCGGGCATCGGCGTAGGGATAGGGCTGGTGATCGCCCAGTTCCTTTCCTACCTATGGGGTGGCTACACCGCAGGCCGCATGGCACGGGGCAAAGGGCTGTTGAACGGCATCCTGGTCCCCATTCTTGCGATCGTTGTCCTGCTTGTGCTGGGAGCCATCGCAACAGTGGTAGCCAGCAACGTCTCGGGAGTGAGCGCCCAGGACGCACAGCGAGTTCAGGAGCTGGGACTACCGTTGGGGGAGCTGGCCGACATCGGAACTGCGACCGGCATCGGCATATTGGTTGCGATGTTGTTGGGTGGCACCCTGGGCGGCAAGCTGGGCGAGCGCTGGCACAGCAAGCTCGAGGAGCAGGAGATCGCCGAGCGGACCGCCCACGAGGACGGTCGCGCCAACTCCTCGAGAGCCCCGGAGCGCACGGAGACCGCTCACAACGAGAGGGTTGACCGCGGCTCCGAGAAGGACACCGACACAGGGAGCCGCAAGGGGTAGCTTCGATTCCAAGGAGGTCCCCCAGAGACCCGGGGCCCGACACCGGAACCCCGGGGCTTCTCTCTGCCGGAGGGAGACGCTCAAACTCTGACTGCAGCGCCCTCCGGCTCCCATTCACTCACGAAGACCCGCCATCCCGCAGCGCGACTACGGCAAATCCGCCGGACCTGCTCCGCGCGCGTCGAGGTCTCTGGTCTCGACGCCATCACGATCAGCGAAGGACCGGAGCCTGCCAGCGCGACGGGCAGGCCGGCGTCCCTTAGCTCTCCGTGAACAGCATCCGTTTCCGGCATCTGCTTCAGCCGTGAGGGCTCATGAAGGCGGTCGCTCATGGCCTCGGCCAGCACATCGGGGCCCGCTCCGGCGGAGACAGCCGCTACCAGCAGGGCCGCCCTCGATGCGGTGAACTGGGCGTCGGCAAAGGCTATGTCACCCGGGAGGGCGGCGCGCGCCTCTGCGGTTGTGAACCCGCGGCCCGGCACCGCCAGAATGGGGACCAGCCGGTCGCTCGGGAGCAGCCTGAAGTGCCTGAGGGCCCCGTTGTTGCCCTGCCGGTAACAGACCACCATTCCCCCGAGCAGCGCCGGAAGAACGTTGTCCGGATGCCCCTCCAGTGCCGTGGCGAGTTCGATGATCTCCACTTGGGGCATACTCCGTCCGGTTATCGCACGGGCCGCGAACAGACCCCCGACCACAGCGGCGGCCGACGAACCCAGTCCCGAAGCAAGTGGAATGGGGTTCTTGATCCTCACGGCGTAACCGGGCGGCCTGCGCCCGACCTGATCGAAGAACGTGTTCATCGAGCGGATTACGAGGTTGTTCTCGTCGAGCGGCAGTTGCTCGGCACCCTCGCCCTCGACGAGAACATCGACGGAGTCCCGGCGGGGCTCGATGTCAACTTCGAGATGCATTCGCACCGCTACTCCAAGCGCGTCGAATCCTGGCCCGAGATTCGCCACAGTCGCGGGGACTCGAATCCTTGCCGGCAGCGTCATGGCTGCATCATGCCAGATCGAGCGATCTCAAGACAGGACCGACTTCCGCTGCGACCCGCGGCGGTCTGGGGGCAGTGGCCACCGCCCAATCCGGGTCCTTGAGGCCGTGTCCGGTGAGCACGCAGACAATCGTGGAGCCTTGTTGGATTCTTCCCTGCCCGTGCATCTGCCGAAGGCCGGCGACGCCGGCTGCGGCGGCCAGTTCGACGAAAATCCCCTCCGCGGCAAGGGACCGATAGCACTCGAGGATCTCTTTGTCCCTGACAGACCCGATGCTCCCTCCGGAGAGACGCGCGGCCTCGGTGGCTCCACTCCACGACGCGGGATTGCCTATCCGAATGGCTGTTGCGATCGTCTTTGGGTCCTTGACGATGTTGCCCGTCACGATCGGGGCGGCCCCGCCGGCCTGCCATCCGATCATCGTGGGCAGATCGCTTATCCAGCCGGCGGCATGGGCCTCGGTGTAGCCGCGCCAATAGGCGGTGATGTTGCCAGCGTTTCCAACCGGCATGAGATGCATGTCGGGAGCTCGCCCCAGAGCTTCGACAATCTCGAACGCGGCGGTTTTCTGACCCTCGATGCGGTAGGGGTTGACCGAGTTCACCAGCGTAATGGGTTGGGAGGCGGCCATTCGTTGCGACAATTGAAGCGCCTTGTCGAAGTTGCCGTCGACCTCGATCACGCGAGCTCCGTGAATCAAGGCTTGAGCCAGCTTGCCCAGCGCAACGTTGCCGGAAGGAATCAGGACCGCGCAGATCAACCCTGCACGCGCCGCATATGCCGCCGCCGAGGCGCTCGTGTTACCGGTGGAAGCGCACAGCACGGCGTCGGAGCCCTCCTCCAGCGCCTTGGAAATAGCAACAGTCATGCCCCGATCCTTGAATGACCCGGTGGGATTCAGTCCGTCCCATTTGAGCCACACGTCGGCGTCACACTCGCCGGACAAATTGGCCGAGTAGATAAGTGGTGTATCGCCTTCGTCGAGAGTCACAATCGGAGTGGCCGGGCCCACAGGGAGATGGTCGAAGTACCGTTTGATCACACCCCTCGCGCCTGCGACCGCGAGGGAGCGCTCGTTCATGGCCTGCCTCCTCCGCCGGTAGCGCCGCTCAACTCTCCGACGTCCCCTCGACTCTCATCCTCGACCCGACACTCTTCACGGCGTCAAGTTGTTCGAGATCGCCGAACGTCGCTGCGTGCTGTGCCTCGGTCGCATGATGGGTGATCAATACCAGAGTCGCTTGATCGCCGAATCCTTCCTGTCGCACGCTGGCTATGGAGATGCCATGGTGTGCAAACATTCCTGCGACCGAAGACAGCACTCCGGGTTGGTCCTGGACCGACAGGACGATGTAGTAACGAACATCTACCTCGTCCTGAGGTCTGATGTGCGCTGGTTCCTGGTAGTAAGCGCTGCCGGGGCTGCGACTATCCGACTTGATGTTTCGGGCCAGCTCGACGATGTCGCCGACGACCGCAGAGGCCGTCGGAGGTCCGCCCGCCCCACGCCCCAAGAACATCAGCTCACCAACCTCTTCTCCTTCGACAAACACGGCGTTGTACACGTCGCGCACAGAGGCAAGCGGATGAGTACGGGGCAACATCGCCGGGTGGACGCGCGCCGATACCTGTCCGTCCTTGATTTCGGCCACCGCCAGAAGCTTCACCTCGTATCCAAGCTGGTGAGCTGCGTCGACATCTGCGGCGGTCACCTTGGAGATGCCCTCACGATGCACGTCGCCGGCTACAACACGGGCGCCAAAAGCCAACGACGCGAGGATTGCGATCTTCGCTGCTGCATCAAAACCCTCGATATCAGCCGAAGGATCGAGCTCGGTGTAACCGAGCTCCTCGGCTTGGCCGAGGGCTTCGGAGAACGACGATCCGGTCTCCGACATCTGGGTGAGGATGAAATTCGTGGTCCCGTTTACGATCCCCATCACGCGCTTCACCCTGTCTCCCGCCAGCGACTCTTTCATCGGTCGAACGATCGGGATACCGCCGGCCACGGACGCCTCGAAAAGCACATCGACTCCGGCCTCGTCTGCAGCGAACATGACCTCGCGGCCCAGAGTCGACAGCAGCTCCTTGTTGGCGGTGACTACGTCTTTCCCACTCCTTATGGCATGGAGGATGAGGTCCAGGGCCGGTTCGATGCCACCCATGGCCTCTACGATCACGTCGATGCTTGGATCGCCGACCACCTCCCACGGGTCGGTCGTATAAGTTTCCGGCGGCAACGATACCTCCCGCGGCTTGGAGAGACTGCGAACCGCGATGCGAGCCAGATCAACGCGGACGCCAGCCTTCTGTGACACGTAGTCCGCATGCTCGAGCAGGATGCGTGCTGTGGCGCCCCCAACGACTCCACAACCGAGCAGGCCCACCCGGATCGAAGAACTCACGACGTCCGGCTCGAGACCGGTGTTCCGTCGAGGTAACGGTCGAGGCGCAGGATGTCGTCGTAATTTTCGCGCCTGATGATCTCAACCGCATCCCCCGTGTCGACCATCACCACTGCAGGCTTCGGAATGCGGTTGTAGTTAGAGGCCATCGAATAGGTGTAAGCGCCCGTTGCCGGAATGCACAAGAGATCGTCGGGCTGTATGTCATCTGGCAACTGCGCGTCCCTTACGAGCACGTCCCCGGATTCGCAATGCTTGCCGGCCACGGTGACCCTCGCTCCATGGGGGGCGTTCATGCGATTGGCGAGAAAGGCCTCGTAGCGCGCTCCGTAGAGTGCCGGCCGTATGTTGTCCGACATGCCGCCGTCGACCGATACGAAGGTCCGTCCACCCGGAAGACGTTTGACCGTTCCGACCGAGTAGAGGGTGATTCCGGCGGGCCCTGCGATCGAGCGCCCCGGCTCGATAGCGATGATGGGCTTGGGCAAATGGCGGACCCCAAACTCATGCGCCACGGCTTCACCTATCGCCGTGACGCAGGCTTCGGGCCGCGGGCTCACCTGATCGCTCGTGTGGGCAATTCCGAGCCCCCCGCCGAGGTTGAGCTCACCCGCTGTGAAGCCGAGGTGATCCCGCGCCGCGCCGAGGAACCCCGCGAGGCGGTTGACTGCGAGCCGGAAGGCCGACAGCTCGAATATCTGCGACCCGATATGCGAGTGAAGTCCCACGACACGAGCGTCTGGGACCTCGAGGAGTCGCTCTAGCGCCGCCATGGCAACCCCCTCGCCAAGAGCAAAGCCAAACTTGGAGTCGTGCTGCCCTGTCTGCACCGATTCGTGAGTATCCGTGGCAACGTCGGGTGTCACTCTCATGAGCAGATCCGGAGGCGCGCCGATCTTTAGGAGCCGGTCGATCTCGTCGAACGAGTCGATGACAATTCGACCCACGCCTGCCCTTTGCGCTTGCTGAAGTTCCTGTACGGATTTGTTGTTGCCGTGAAAGACAATTCGGCGCGCTGGGAACCCGGCAGCTTGGGCGGTTGCAAGCTCACCCCCACTGCAGACGTCGAGCCCCAGCCCAAGGCGGTCAAGCTCCTCGCAAATTGCCACGCAGCAGAGCGCCTTGCTCCCAAAAAAGACATTCTCGGCCCCCAACATCTGCGTGTAGGAGCGTGCTCTGGCTTCGAAGGTCATACGGTCCAGGACCAATAATGGAGTCCCAAAACGGTGAGCAAGTTCGCTCGTGTTGCAGCCGCCGACCATCAGATGGCCATCGGGCGTGGGCGTGGCGGACGCGGGAAGCAAGTTGTGCATCGTTTGAGGGTAGCGAACACTACGCTCCCCTCGGCCCCGGGATGGCTCGGAGCCGGGAAAATGCGGCAGTTCTTCTACTCGGGAAGTGTTTCGAGGCGGCCGGAGAGCACCATCCGGCAGCTCCCGCCCACCTCTACATGCCCCGCCTCTGCCTCGATCCGGATGAGCGAGGGCCGCCCGATTTCGACCCCTTGCGCAACGGAAAGCTCGACGGCGCCCAGCCGGGATGCGAGGTAGAGGCCGAGGGCGGCCGCGGCGGACCCCGTCGCCGGGTCTTCCGAAATGCCGAGATCCGGGAAGAAACCCCGCGCCCGCGCCCGGCCGGCCCCGGTCGCGGTGAAGCAGTAGGCGCCTTCGGGGGAGACTTCGCCGAGGCGCCCGGCGTCTGGCCGGCACGCTCGGAGTGCGTCGAGGTTCTTGACCGGCACCATGAGCTGCCGCAGGCCGGCGTTCGAGTACGCAGGCCGCAGAAAGCCCGAGCGCCCAAGCTCACGCGCCTCGAGCCCGAGAGAATCGACATCGACACGGAGAGCGGCGGCGATCCTTCTGGGGGCGCTTGGATCGGTGTCCTCGACGTCCTCTGTAGCAGATCCGCTCCTGGCGAACCACAACATCTGACCTCGAGCCCTGACCGGAGTCGGCCCCAGGGGCGAGTGTTGATAGACCTCGTCACCCGAAATGAGCCCCAGGCGCCGGAGCGTCCACGCCGTTCCGATTGTGGGATGACCGGCGAAGGCGAGCTCTTCCCGCGGAGTGAAGATGAGCACCTGGTAGGAATCACGCGCTGCACTCGTCACGAAGGTCGTCTCCGAAAGGTTCATCTCCCTCGCGATCGCCTGCATCTGTCGTCTGGTCAGCTCACCCGCATCGGAAAAAACCGCAAGCGGGTTGCCCTGGTAAGGGATTTCCGTGAAGACGTCGACTTGCTGAAACTCCAAGTTCACATTTTCTCGGGGGCGGCCACTCCGAGAAGTCCCAAACCATCCCCGATCACTCGCTTGGTGGCAACGCACAGCTTCAGCCGCTCCCCGCTGAGCTCGTTATCCTCGGAGATGACCTTGCAGTCCCTGTAAAAGGCACTAAACGCGCCCGCAAGCTCTTCGATATATCGTGCGATCCTTTGCGGGGCGCGCGAATGAGCGGCCTCGGGCACGACTTCCTCGTAGACGGCGAGTTTGCGCATCAACTCCGTTTCGCTGGGATGAACGAGCCGGTCCAAAGGGACACCGGCGCCGCTGGCCCTGATGTCTTCCTCGTCTGCCCTTCGCAGAATCGAGCAAATACGCGCGTGTGCATACTGCACATAGAAAACAGGGTTCTCAGGTGCCTGTTGCTTGACCAGCTCGATGTCGAATTCGAGGGGTGACTCCATGGCGCGGGTCAAGAACGTGTAACGCGCCGCATCGATTCCAACCTCGTCCATGAGCTCGTCTAACCCCACAACCACACCGGCCCGTTTGGAAGCCTTGAACGTCGTGCCTCCACTCGACAAAGTCACCACCTGGACCAGATGTATCTCGACCCGGTTACGGTCGTAGCCAAGGGCTTCTGCGGTGGCCAGCATCCGGGCAACCGTGCCGTGGTGGTCCGGGCCGAGCAGGTAGATGAGCCGGTCGAAACCACGATCAAATTTGTGCACGAAGTAAGCAACGTCGGATGCGAGATAGGTCGGCGCGCCGTTGGAGCGCACGAGGACCCTGTCCTTGTCATCGCCGAGGTCGGTGGCCTTGAACCACAGAGCGCCGTCGCTCTCCTCCGCATAGCCCCGTACGCCGAGACGCCTTAGGGCTGTTTCGACGGCACCCGATTCGTGCAGGGAGCGTTCGAGCGTCCACACATCGAAGTGGGTACCGAACCGCTCGAGCGATGCCCGTATCTTCCCCAGCATGCGAGGGGGACCGCGCTCGAGCAGAGCGGTCGTCCGCTTCTCGGCATCGACGTGAACGAGTTCGTCGCCGATTTCCTGTGCTATTTCCCGAGCGAGGTCGGCCACATAGTCCCCTCTGTAGCCGTCCTCGGGAAGCTCCGCCTCAACGTCGAAATGGCGCAGGTAGTGAGTCGCGATCGATTCGGCAAACAGGACCAGCTGGCGGCCCGCGTCGTTGAAGTAATACTCCCGGGTCACCTCGCACCCGACTGCCTTCAACAGATTTGCGATCGCGTCCCCGATGGCCGCGTGGCGACCGCTGACGACGTTTATCGGTCCGGTCGGATTGGCGGAGACATACTCGATGTTGACCTTCGTCCCGGAGCCTGAGTCGGCGCGCCCGAAGGCGCTCGCCTCGTCCGCGGCCCTGGTGACGACGTCGTGGAGCCAGTCCGTCGACAAGTGGAAGTTCAAGAAGCCGGGCCCGGCGACCTCAACGCTCTCCACCATGCTGGAGGCGGGCAGGCGTTCGGCCAGCGCCTGGGCGAGGGGGCGCGGATTCCCGCCCCCCTTGGCCAGGCCCAGAGCCAGGTTGGTGGACCAATCACCATGCTCCCGACGGCGGGGGCGCTCGAACTCGATCACGGGGACGCCCTCGAGGGGGAACGCGCCCTCTGCTGCGGCCCGCTCGAGGGCCCGCCGGACGAGATCGGAGAGATGGTCGGTAATCATTGTTCTGTAGTGTAAGGAGTGGTCGCTGAGCCCCCGTAGCTCAGGGGATAGAGCACTCGCCTCCGGAGCGAGGTGCGCAGGTTCGAATCCTGC
>JALZIQ010000005.1 GCA_030860205.1 Actinomycetota bacterium
GCAAGGACATCGCGATAACCGGCAGCGGCACGCTGGTCCACTCCCTACTGCAAGACGACCTCCTCGACGAGCTCGGGCTCATGGTCCATCCCGTCGTTGTGGGTAGCGGAAAGCGCCTCTTCGAGGACGGGGGAGATCAGAAAGGACTAAAGCTCGTGGATTCGAAGACCTTCAGCACAGGCGTAATCTACCTCACCTACCAGCCCGCGGGAAAGGAAGCGGAGGGATAGATGACAACGGGACGCGTTGTCTTGGACATATCGATCCATCCCGGTGCTTGCCGCCTGACAATCCATAATTAGAAAGGAAACGCTCATGAACGACCTTCAGCAACAAGTCCAGGAAGCCATCGACCGGCTCGTCGAGTCCGGAGCCGAGAGGGGCCTGCAAGTCGCCGTCTACCGTCATGGCGAACTCGTAGTCGATGCCGTCGCAGGCATAGCCGATCATGAGACCGGGCGCCCGGTCACGTCTAACACGCCGTTCTACGTTTACTCGACTGGCAAGGGCGCGACCGCGACTGTGGCGCACGTGCTCGTAGAGCGCGGAGTGTTCGATTACGACACCCCGATAGTCGAGCTGTGGCCCGAGTTCGGCGCTCACGGCAAGGAGACCGCGACCTTGCGACACGCCTTGACACACACTGTCGGCGTGCCCGGCATACCGGCAGACACCACCCCCGAGGACCTGTGCGACTGGGACAAGATGTGCGCCCTGATCGCCGACACCGAGCCCTGGTGGGAGCCGGGCACCAAGACCGCCTACCACGCCTACACGTTCGGCTACATCGTCGGCGAGATCGTCCGCCGGGCCACCGGCAAGGCCATCTCGCAAGTTCTCCGGGAGGACGTGGCCGAGCCGCTAGGTGTCGCGGAGGAACTATTTTTCGGCGTTCCCGAGTCCGAGCTGGGCAGGCTGGCCCGGCTGGAGGACGCGGCAGGCAGCGCGGAATTCCTCGCCGCGCTGCCGGACGATTCGCCGTTTTTCAAATGGGGGCCGCGGGAGACCTTCCCGACCGCCGAGTTCGGCAACCGCGCCGACATACTGCTGGCCGACATCCCCGCGGGCGGCAAGATGTCCGCCCGTGCGGTGGCGCGCATGTACGCCGCGCTGCTGGGCGAGGTGGACGGCGTCCGGCTGGTCCCGCCCGAGCGGCTGCGCGAAATATCTGCCGTGGCGTTCAGCGGTGCCGACCAGATCATGGAATTCCCATCCACGTGGGCGCTGGGTTACTCCATCGGCCGTATTGGGACCGACCCGCAAGAGACCCCGACCGTGTTCGGAATGGGGGGCGCCGGCGGGAGCTACGCGTACGCTGACACCGCAACCGGGACGGCATTCGCGCTGACCAAGAACCGGCTCACTTCCAGTTTCGACGCCGCCGAGCAAGTCGCCGGGATCGTCGCAAAGGCGGTCTCCGAAAGCTAGCCAACGGTGCGGGTCTGGCCTCGAGATATCGTGACTTGGCCCTTGGATAGAAGAAAGGAGGTTGCTGTGAGGTAGGTAATCGTAGAGGACCCAGCACCCTCACCAACACGAAAGGACGGTGCATGATGGATTGGAAGCTCGAGGTGGTTACTATTCCCGTCACGGACGTGGACCGGGCGAAGCGCTTCTACAGCGAGCAGGTCGGCTTCGTCGTCGACCTCGACACCCGGATCAGCGACGAGGTGCGCCTCGTCCAGCTGACCCCGCCCGGGTCGGCCTGCTCGATCCACCTGAACACCGGGCTCGACATGTCGCCGGGGTCGGTGCAGGGATTGCAGCTCGTCGTGCTCGACATCGAGGCCGCCCGGGCTGAACTGGTCGAGCGAGGCATGGAGGTTAGCCCGGTCCAGCACATGGACGACGGTATCTGGATTGAGGGGCGAGGCGGCGGCTGGAACTCCTTCGTCTTCTTCAGTGATCCGGACGGCAACGGCTGGGTCCTGCAGGAGCGCCCTGCCCGCTACTAGGTCATCGAAAGGAGAACGAACATGGGGAAAGTCACTATGGGGCTCTCGATGTCGCTGGATGGTTTCATCGCTGGGTCGAACGATGGCCCTGGGTCACCGCTGGGTGACGGCGGCGAGCGACTCTTCGCGTGGTACTCCGGCGGCGACACCGAATACAGGTTGCCGGGTACCGAGATGGTGTTCAAGGTCTCGC
>JALZIQ010000031.1 GCA_030860205.1 Actinomycetota bacterium
GGCTAGCACCGGCGTTCCGGAGAGGGTCGGCAGCGTCGTGTATGCCGTCGGTCTGACCCATCACACCTCGGGTGTTCAGATCATTCGCGGCATCGGGATCCTGCAGCTCCTACTGGGGAACGTCGGTCGCCCGGGCGGCGGAGTCAACGCGGAGCGCGGGCACGCCAACATCCAGGGCAATACCGACAACGCGATTTCCTGGGAGATCCTTCCCGGTTACCTGCGCGTCCCCCAGCCGGGACTCGAGTCGCTCTCCGACTACATAGGCGACATCGCTCCCGCGAAGGCCGCAGACAACGCCGTTAACTACTTCGGTACCAAGTACAAGGACTTTCTCGTCAGTTTGCTCAAGAACTGGTACGGAGACGCGGCGACAAAATCGAATGACTTTGCCTACTCGTACCTGCCCAAACCGGCCGCCGACTCTTCGTGGCTTTCGATCCACGAAGCAGCCCGCACCGGAAAGCTCGAAGGAATCATTTCGGCCGGCATGAGCGGAGTCAACATTGGCCCCGACTCGAACAGGGTGATCGAATCACTCGGCAAGCTCAAGTGGTTCGCCATCATGGACCCGTTGCCGACTGCATCGTCGGAGTTCTGGCAAGGTCCCGGAGTCGACCCCGAAACCGTCGACACCGAGGTGTTCTTCTTGCCCACGACTCACTGGATCGAGAAGGATGGCTCCTTCACCAACTCCGGGCGCTGGGCGCAGTGGAAGGATGCAGCGATCCCGGCACACGATGAGATAAAGGATGACAACTGGATCCTGGGGCACCTGTTCCTGGAGTTGCGCGACCTGTATGCGAAGGAAGGTGGGGTTTTTCCCGATCCGCTAGAAAATCTGCAGTGGAACTATACGGATCCCGGTAACCCGTCGCTGGACGAGCTTGCCCAGGAAATCAACGGCCGGGACCTCAAGACCGGTTTGCGTCTGGCCACCTTCGACGACCTGCGTGACGACGGTACGACGGTCGTCGGCAACTGGATCTACAGTGGCTCCTATCCGGAGGAAGGAAACCTGATGCGCCGCCGGGGCACGGACGACCCGACGGGCCTCGGCTACTTCCACGAGTGGGCATGGTCGTGGCCGGCGAACCGGCGGGTGCTCTACAATCGTGCTTCGGCGGATGCCCAAGGCAAGCCGTGGGACGCGACCCGCCCCGGCATCACCTGGAACGGCAGTATGTGGGTGGGAGACGTTCCCGATTTCGATCCGGAGTCCCCGCCCAGCGACGGTCTGGGCGCGTTCATCATGACGGCCGAGGGCGTCGCCCGCCTGTTCGCTGCCAGCGATCTGCTGAAGGACGGACCTTTCCCGGAACACTACGAGCAGGTCGAATCGCCGCTCGTCAACCCATTGAGCAACACGGACAAAAACCCGATTGCATTTCTGTATGAGGGTGCCCAGGAGACTTTTGCCCCCAGCGGCGGCGAGTTCCCTTACGTGGCGACGACCTACAGGGTGACCGAGCACGAGCACTTCGTAACCCAACATGTGCCTTACCTGGTCGAGGCAATGCCGGATTTCTTCATCGAGCTCCCGATAGAGCTTGCCAAGGAGAAAGGGATCACGAACGGCGGGAAGGTGCGCGTAAGGTCGACTCGAGGTGAAGTCGAAGGGGTCGCCATGGTGACCAAGAGGATGCGCCCCTTGAAGGTGGGCCAGGGCAAGGTCGTCTACCAGGTCGGAATCCCCGTCCATTGGCATTACGCGGGTGGAAAGAACGGTGGGTTGGAGACGACCACCGGAATGGCCAACATGCTGACGCCCTACGTCGGCGACGCAAACACCTTTACGCCCGAGTTCAAGGGCTTTCTCGTGGACGTCGAGAGGGGGTAGACGTGAGTACCGAGCTTGGTCTCGCCGTGAGAAGGAAATCGGCCACTCCGGCGTCGGGGACGAACATACGTCGCGACGATGTCTTGGAGGTTTCGAAGCTGGTTGACATGGACCTTTGCATCGGGTGCAAGGCATGTGAGGTCGCATGCAAAGATTGGAACGACCTGCCCGTTGACGACACGCATAACTTCGGCAGCTACCAGAGCCACGAAGACCTCACCGCTTCGACGTGGGACCTAATGCGCTTCAACGAGGTCGAGCTCAACGACGGTGATCTCGCGTGGCTTATCCGCAAAGACGGCTGCATGCATTGTGAGGACCCCGGTTGTCTGGCTGCCTGCCCGGCGCCGGGTGCCATCGTGCAGTACGAGAACGGCATCGTCGACTTCGACCAGGAGATGTGCATCGGGTGCCAATACTGCGTTGCGGGCTGCCCCTTCAATATCCCTCGCTTCGACTCGGAGACGAAGAAGGTCTACAAATGCACTCTCTGCATCGATCGCGTCTCCTCTGGCCTCGAACCCGCGTGCGTCAAGGCATGTCCAACCGGCGCCATCCGTTATGGATCGAAGGAGGACATGCTGTCTTACGGTGTTGAAAAGGTCGCCAAGCTGAAGGCCAGAGGGTTCGACGACGCGATGCTGTATAACCCGGAGGGCGTCGGAGGACTCCACATGATGTATGTCGTGCCGAGAGGCGAGTTGCTCGAGGACTACGGACTGCCCGAGAATCCAACCGTCACCGCAACGGCTTCGTTCTTCCCGGCGATGAGCGCGCTCCGCAAGATCGGGTCCCTTTCTATGTGGGCCGGCTTGATCGGGACGGCGGTGTTCTTCCTTCGCACGGGCAGAAGGCCGGCGCCACCCGAGGAGGAGGCGCTTGCAGCCGCCCACGCTAAGGCTGGAGATTCCGGAGAGGCCGGCAATCCGCAGGCGGACGGCGAAAAACCGTCGGAAGGGGGGGCGGGCAGGTGAGCGCACGAGATGAGCAGGCGGGCATAGCTCGTTACACTTTGTTCGACCGTCTTGTCCACTGGCTGGTTGCTCTCAGCTTCATCTACCTCATGCTCTCGGGTCTTGCGCTCGGGTATCCGAGGATGGCGTGGCTTTACGATATCCTCGGTGGTGGACAGACCGTGCGGTGGCTCCACCCCGTGGCGGGGGTCGTATTCACTTTTGGGATTCTCTTGATGGTCTTTGCATGGACGCGCCAGATGCTATGGAGGAAGGTGGATAGTCAGTGGGCGCGTTCGTTGCCCATCTACGTTCGAGAAGGCCATATCGATCTCGACATAGGCAAGTACAACGCAGGGCAGAAGGGCTACTACTGGTTTTCGATCGTGACCGGGCTGCTTTTGTTCCTGTCCGGGATTCCGCTGTGGCTCCCTGGGCTTGTTAGCCCCGGGTGGGGGCAGCTCTTCCGCCTCGTCCATCACGCCCTCTTCTTGCTCACCGTGGGCGGATTCATCGTGCATGTGTACATGTCGAGCGTCATGTTCCCCGGGACCTTCTCATCGATGACGACGGGGCGCGTGTCGCGCCGGTGGGCCGCCTATCACCACCCGAGCTGGTTCCGCGATCAGGAGGCCGGGCGCACTTGATCGCCCGTGCGTCCTAAATGCGAAGCGCCCGGGGCGGTCCAGGTGCGTTCGACCGGCGGTTACAGCGCGCTTTTGAGCTTGCGGCCTCGAGTTCCGCGGCCCAACAGCCGCTTTCTTTGTTGGCGACCGTCCTCGTTCATCAGGTAAGTCGCGCCGGAGCGCCGGAGGTAGCCGCGGCGGCAAACCGGATGACGGCGGGGGCGGCGCTCAACCGGCTGACCGGCCGTTGGCCTCTGCTGGAGCTGCAAGCATGTGTCGGCCAACTCGAAATCGAGGTGCACCATGCGGTCGACGCGATAACCGCTGAGGGAGACGAGCTACCTGACACGCTGGCCGAGCACGGCGCAGAGCTGGCCGCGGGGCTCGGTTCCGGGGAAATTCTCCAGACTTGGCTGGACGACCCCACCCTGGTAGACGGTCGGTGGGCTTTTTGGCTCGGCGCCGCAGCCGCCCCGCTCCTGGAGGTCGCGGCAGCCCAGGTGGATGTGCCCGGGCGTACTGAGTGGAGCGGGAGCGCCTGCCCGGTCTGCGGTGGGCTGCCCCAAATCTCTGCGATTGCAGAGGAGTCGGGCGAGTTCATGGCCGGTTCTCCGCGGTATCTCATATGCGGCCGATGCGCGACGTGGTGGAGTTGGCCGCGAGCCACATGCCCTGCATGTGGCCAGGACGACAGCAGAAAGCTCGTTTCCTACAACGCCGATGGGCGCGGGGGCGTCCGCATAGATGCCTGTGAGGTGTGCGGGGGATACATCAAGACATTCGACCTTCGTGTCGAGGGTTCTGGGCCGGTTATCCCAGTGGTGGACGACGTCGCAACTCTGACTCTCGACCTCTGGGCACACGGGCAGGGGCTTGCGAGGCCCGTGCCTTCAATGGCCGGCGTCTGACGATCTTTCAGCCGATCGGGATACCCCTATATCGAGCTGATGGATCTGGCTGATAGGAGCGGGCCGCGCCGGGGCGGG
>JALZIQ010000032.1 GCA_030860205.1 Actinomycetota bacterium
CGTAAGACCGGTTCCTCAGAGCGACGGAGAGCCGTTAGATCAAAGAGGCCGGACTGAAGGACCCAGGAGATCGGGCGTGGATACTTTCAGTTGGCCACAGGTGGAGACTTTCAAGTGGCCATTGACAACCCTTGCCACGTCTGCTGATATTCCATGCCCCGCGAGTGGGTCAGGCGCTTTTCGGATGTGCCGTCGGCGTTCATCACATACAGCTCTCGGTTGCCGTCGCGCTTGCTTATGAACGCGATCTGCGTACCGTCGGGGGACCACTCCGGGAGGTCGTTTCGCGCGGGTCCCTTTGTAAGGCGTGTGGCTCCAGACCCGTTGGCGTTCATAACGAAGATCTGAACGCCGTGCTCGCTCCCGCGCGCGAAGACTATCTTGGAGCCGTTCGGCGACCAGTGCCCGCCCAGCTCTCGACGGCGGCAAGACTTCGTGAGATTGGTCGCCCCGTTTCCGTTTGCCTTGATAACGAAGATGTCGCTCCGATACAGGCAGCGGCGACCGTACGACTTATGCCTCGTGAAGAGCACCGTGGTGCCGTCGGGCGACCATTCTGGAGAGTAGTCCTCCTTGCCGGGAGCGCGA
This sequence comes from Actinomycetota bacterium, assembly GCA_030860205.1. Taxonomy (GTDB): domain Bacteria; phylum Actinomycetota; class CADDZG01; order CADDZG01; family WHSQ01; genus JACDDL01. The sequence continues at coordinate 589 of JALZIQ010000032.1, forward strand.
GTGAGGCGAGTCTCTTTTGATCCATCGCCGTTCATCACCCATAGCTGTGGCAGGTCCCGGTCGCGCACGAACACGATCTTGGAACCGTCCGGTGACCACGCGGGCATGTAGTTGATCGAACCGTTTGTGAGCTCCCTGCGTCGGGTCCCGTCTGGGTTGATCGAGAAAATGGCGACATCATCATCGACGCGGTACCGAGTGAACATCAGCTTCGTGCCGTCGGGCGACCACTTCGGCTCGAAACCGTTACGGACAACCAACCGCCTGTCCGTGCCATCGAAACCGGTCACGTAGATCGAGAACGATCGGTCATAGGCAATGAAGGCACCGTCGCGAGAGAACGCCGGATTCTCGCTTCTGCCGGTCGCGTGGGAAACGCGCTTCATCCCGGTTCCGTCGGAGAGAAGCGTGAAGATGTGCGAGCTGCCATTGTGGAAGCGCTGGAAGGCGATCCTAGACCCCGTGGTCCTTTTGGCCTCGGCCGCGCAGGCAAAGAGAGCAATCCCGACGGCGACGACCCCGGTTACAGCGCGGCTCATTTCGTCCCCGACCCCCTCGGCCCTTTGCCCCCTGGAAACGTTACCCCCGTTGTGAGCACTCTCGGGACAGGCCGGCGGGCCCTCGACCCTCGGCTAGGGCGCGGTTACCGCCCACGTACCCCGGATGAAAACGCCCCCGGCCGCCACAGAATTCGTGGTCAACGCAGCGCCCCAGCGGGTGGCCGCCGGACAGGTGTCGAAGTTGCACACGGCCGTGGCGGTGGCGTTGTTGTTGGAGCGCTCGTAGACGCAGAGGTGGCCCGGATTCGCTTGAGGGTTCTGTGCGCCGCCGGGACATGCTGGGGGGGCCGGGTCGCCGTCTGGGATCAAGTGGGGTGTTGGGGACGAGCGAAGCGTGAAGCCGAAGGCTATGGCGTCTTCCTGGAACTCGCCGGCGGCGTCCGCCGTCCATCCCAACTCCCAGTAGCCCCGGATCGTGCTGCCGCGGGGGAGGATTCCTCCGGGTAGCACGTTCGCCGATTCGATCCCGTCGAGCTCGTCGGCGTTGGGGGCCTTGGAGATGATGTTGTTGGGCAGGCGTCCCGAGGTCTTGCTCGTCGCCACGAGCTTGCCTTGGCGCCGCGCGCTCGAACTCCTGTAGCCGACGGCGTGCTTGTGGTCAACCTTGTCGGAGTTGTGGGCGAACAATGCATGTCGCACGCCGTGGGCGATGGCCGGTCCTCCCGCCGTCAGAGCTGCAGTTACTACCGCGACGGCGACCAACTTGAAGTTGCGGATCAGAAACGTCGACATCTGCCACTCCTTCCTCGCTCCCCTTAGTGGAGAGCACCGGAAGTACCATCGGCTGCTCAATTGAGACCTGGAGCCCGTGCAGCGATTTGTCCTTAGGGTGGTAATCCTCTACGTCCCTCGTGAGACCGGCGAGTTCAGGGCGGATCCCGGCCGGCGATCCCGACGTATGAGGTCTTCTGAGACGCCCGTCCCCGGCCCTTACCTCTCGTTCTTGCGACGCTCCTCATTCAACATGTCGAGGATCTGTGTCTTCACCTCTGACGGCTGCTCTGCAACCGCTTTCATGACGTCTGTGTAGCTCAGATGCAACTGCCTGACGACCAGTCGCAGAAACTTCGGATCGTTGATGACCTGGCGCGCCAACTCTTCTTTGGGATTCGACCTTTTGGCTCTTGGGGCACTCGAGCCGCCGAGGTTTGTGACGCGAGCATAGAAGAGGCCGAGGACTGCGAGCGTTGCTCCGATGATCAAAGCGACAATGGCCACAAACGGGTTTGTGCTCGTCAAGCCGAGTAGTGCAATCAGGACAATCACGACACCGAGGCAAATGACGGTGATCCGCAGGATGAGGTCGGGACTTAGCTGCTGCCCCGTGCCCGCCTGCCGGCCATTGTCTGTTTCCTCGGAGCCCATCTGCTGGCCTGTGCCCGTCTGCTCGTCGACCTGCGACTGCTGTCCGGTGTCGGTCTGCCCCTCCTCCACAAGCCCCTCCACGCGCACGTCACCCATCATGCGATCCTATCCGCGGCAAGCGGGATCGCCACGGCACTTCCTGCTGGGGGGTCTGCCGGCGATTCCGAATAGGGGAGTCGCCGGGTATTTTCCAGAGGGCTCGCATATCCTTCGACTCTCGTGAACGACATAGCCGTGCCGGAACCCCTTGTAGGCGAGCGGGACATCACCTTCCATGTTGCCGATGCCGATAGACGCCTGGCCCAGGTGGCCCTGGTCCAGGAAATCGAGCGCCCCCGGGTCGGGCCCGAGTTTGCTCTCGACGAGAGAGCGACCTGGAACCTTAGGTGGCGGCGCCCCCCGGCCCTGCGAATGGAATACATGCTCAACCTGGTGTATCGGGATGGGGGCGCCGAGAGCGTGTGCGACCCGGCGAATCCCCTTCGGGCCTCGGGCCCCTTCGGCGAGAAGTCGGTTCTCGAGTTTCCCGGTTACCAGCGCCCGCACTGGCTCGATACCGACCCTCCGTCCTCGGAATCCGTGATCGAAACCTCCGTGAAATCGGCCCATCTGGGCGGACGCATCCGGGTCCGGCTGTGGAGGCGGGAGGGATGGTCCGATCCGCGGCCGCTTCCGCTGCTGGTGGTGCACGACGGTCCCGAGTACGGGGACCACGCAAGCCTCATCGTCATGCTCGAGCACATGACTGCCCGGTCGAAGTTGCCGCCGATGCAGGCGGCTCTTTTGGAGCCGCTCGACCGGAGCGAGCATTACTCCGCCTCGACATCCTATTCCCTTGCCCTGGCCGAAGAGCTGCTTCCGCGGATCGGCAGAATCGCGCCGTCTCCCCCCGGCAATAGGATGCGCATCGGCATGGGGGCCAGCCTCGGTGCTCTTGCGATGCTGCACGCGCACCGGCTCCACCCGGATGTTTTCGGGGGTCTCTTTCTGCAGTCCGGAAGTTTCTTTTCCGAGCGGCTGGATGACCAGGAGTCATGGCTGGGCAGATTCGGGGAGATCACGAGATTCATGAACGATGTAAGGACGGACATGACATGGAGTCATCCGATAAGGATCGAGATGACCTGTGGAAGCGTCGAGGAGAATCTTTTCAATAACAGAATCACGGAAGCGGCGCTGACTGCCCAAGGCTATGAGGTTGCGCTCCACGAACACCCCGATGCCCACAACTGGGTGTCGTGGCGCGACACCTTCGACCCCATCCTCGTGGACTTTCTTCAGGCTGCGTGGGGATGAGACGGGAGCGAATCTCACTGTATTCCCCTGCGATAGGGGGAAGCGGCGATGTCATGGCCTACGGTGACTACGGTCGTCCTGTGCTTGCGTTCCCATCGGAGCAGGGGCGCGCCACCGACTACGAGGATCGCGGGATGGTTGATTCCATCGCATGGCTCATCGAGGAGGGACGGACAAAGCTGTACTGCGTAGGCAGCTACGATGCTTCGAGTTGGATGGCGGCCTATCTGTCATTGGAGGAGCGTTCTCGAGAACATGGGAAATACGAGGATTGGATCCTGAACCAGGTCGTGCCCTGGGTCGTTGAGGACTGCTCGGGGCGTACCGACATCGTCACGAATGGATGCAGCTTCGGCGCATATCATGCAGTCAACTTTGCCTTGAGGAGAGCGGATCTGTTCCCGTTGGCAATCGGTCAGAGCGGATCTTACGACATTTCGAACTTGGGTCCGGGGGATGGGGAAGACACTTTCTACTTCAACAATCCCATGTTCTACATGGCCAACCAGCAGGGGGACCACCTGAGGTGGCTGCGCGACCACGCGTACGTGGTACTTGTGTGTGGGCAGGGGCAATGGGAGGACACAACGGGATCGCTGAACTCGACTCGAGCATTCGCGAGAGTGCTGGCCGACAAGGGAATTCCCCACGAGATGGACCTTTGGGGATACGATGTTCCCCACGACTGGCCATCGTGGCGCTCTCAGTTCGCCCATCATCTTCAGAGGTTCTGCTGATGGGACAGAACCACGTCATAGGGCTATTGCTCGGAACGGAGGAGGATTGGCCATCGGCGTTCGAATCGCTGTTTGCTGCACTTAACCCAAAAATCCCTTACGCGGGCAACACGCACATCTTCGACGTCGAGCGCATAACAACCGAGCCTTTCAGGCTGCGAGCCGTTCCCCGATACTCGCTGGTCATCGACAGGCTGGCGCACTGGTACTGGGTCCCTCGCGAGTGGCTCAAGAAGGTGGCACTCATGGATGACGTCTACCTGATGAACAATCCATTCACCTTCCAGGCGATGGAGAAACACGCGGCCAACTGCGCCATGATTCGGCTCGGCTTGAACATCCCCGAGACGTGGATGATCCCCCACAAGTCTCCGCCAGAGAATGAGCGGTTTCCGTATACCGCGGCCAAGTACAATCTGCCCTTCCGGCTCGAAGACGTGGCACAGGAGATCGGCTACCCGCTTTACATGAAGCCTTTTGCCGGTGGTGGGTGGGTTGGCGTGACGCGGGTTGCCGATGACGAGGAGCTCAACCGGAGCTACGATGAGTCGGGACAACGCCTGATGCATCTCCAAGCGGCGGTGGAGAACTTCGACTTTTTTACCCGGTCGATCAACGTGGGGGCCGAGACGCTGGTTACCCGCTACGAACCGTCTAGGCCCTATCACGACCGCTATCAGGTTGACCACGCGTTTCTCAGTCGGGAGCTGGGCGAGGAAGTCGTCACTATCAGCAAGGTTGTAAGCGCCTTCTTCAGGTGGGACTACAACTCATGTGAGACGATCATCAAGGAGGGCCAAGTAGCTCCTGTCGACTTTGCGAATGCATGCCCCGAGACCTCGATGATCAGCCTGCACTACTACTTTCCGTGGGTGATCAAATCGCTCGTCAAGTGGTCGATCTTCTGTATGGTGACCGGACGGAGGATGCCTGTCGATCAGAACACCGCGGACTACTTCGCCGTTGCCGACTCTGAAGAGCTCACTTACTCCGAGAAGCTAACTGCCTATCGTGAGCTCGCAGACTCTCATTTTCAAGCGGATCT
>JALZIQ010000039.1 GCA_030860205.1 Actinomycetota bacterium
CTTCAGGTCTTCAGCCCGCGCTTGAAGGATCTGTAGCGCTTCGTCGGCACTACGAGAATCCCTCTCCATCAGAATGCCTCCAGCACGACCGATCACCTCCTGAGCGGACAAAGCCTCGCCCAACTCCCTTGCGCAGGGGGCTTCTTTGTCATGGGTTTGCAGCATTGGCTAGTGCAATAGCAGCGTGGGCCGCGTAGATCGAGCTCTCCGCTGCCGAGGACAACAACGACGTTGCCCGGCTGCTTGGGCCACGGCAGGGTACAGTCATGGCATGAGAGGAACCATCGATAAGGCAGGTCGAGTGGTGACACCCAAGCCATTGCGTGACCGGTTCGGACTGCGACCCGGCCAGGTTGAGTTCATTCCGGACGGCAGTGGGGTGAGGATCGAACCCCTGGCACATGACGAGGTGGAAGAAGTCAACGCCCGTCTGGTGATCCCTCCGGCCGGAGCCCCGATCGACGATGATCTCATCCGGGCGCTACGCGATGCCGACCAGCGCTGAGCCCGAACTGCTCGTCGATACCAGCCTGGCCGTTGCCCTAGTGGTTTCCGACCATGACCACCATGAGGCCGTTGCGGAGGCGCTTGCGGACAGGCGCTTGGGCCTATCCGGCCATGCCGCATTCGAGACATACTCAGTGCTGACGAGGTTGCCGACGCCCTGCGCCGTACGCCGCGCGCCGTGGGCCAACTGCTAGCGAACAACTTCCCCGGCTCGCGGTTCCTGAACGCAGATGCTGCCGCGAGGCTTATCGTGCGGCTGTCGGCCCTGGGAATCGCGGGCGGTTCCGTCTACGACGCCCTCGTGGGTGCCGCGGCCCTTCAACACCGGCTTCGCCTTGCCACTCGTGACAGGCGCGCAATCGACACTTACCGCAAGCTCGACGTCGACCTCGAGATTCTGGCCTAGGCGCACCGCCCCCCGCTCCCCTCTCTGACCGTCTTGCTCGCTACTTGAACGTGAAGCGCGTGGCGTTCTCGTAAAGGGTCGTCCACGCGAGGACGCGCCGCGGCCGAAGAACCGACACGCCTCCCATGTACAGACTCGGTTCAAGTCGCCCGTACTGCGGGTACTTGGCAAACGACTCATCGGAAAGACGCATTGCCATCTCCTCCGTAGGCTTCTCGATCTCGACTGCGCCCTCGACGATGATCGCCTCCTGACCGTCGCCGATGTGGATGACGATGCGAGGGTTGCGAGTGATGTTGCGGTAGTGAACGGTCTTCGGGCTGCCCCCGTAGTAAAGCCTCCCGTCGAGCCACATCCCGTCGCGCGGAATGACATGGGGCCGACCATCGGGCCTGGTGCTCGCGATCCAGTAGACGGTCGCGCTCTCGAGCCTCCGCTCGACATCCGCCCACTCGAGGCGATGAGTCGGGTTCCCGTATTCGGGCGGGATGTCGGGCTTTTCAACAACTGGCTCCGTCACGTTGTTCCTCTCATAAGGCGGTCTTGGCGCGGCCGCTCTGCCACACCTGCCCGCTCCATCCTGTGCACGTTGAGTCGATTAGTCATCACGTTAGACTTCATACGCTCGAAGCCCTACCGCTTCTCGCCGGCCAGCGACGAGCTCGGTGCGATTGGCGACCCGGAGCGTGGCCGCGCCCCCACAAGGGAGGCCCGGCGGTCGCGGGATCGTGGTCCGGGTCGATCATCTCGTGACCGACGAGGTGCGCGCGCTGGTGAAACGCATCGAAGGTGAGGAGGGCGGTATGCACGTTCTTGCAGACGACATCTGGGGAGCTGCCACAACTCGAAGACCTCGCCCCCACCAAGCGGGTTAGCGTGGACGTGCTCGACTTTCCCGATGCCGCCCGGTGGGGGTCTTGGCTGGACGTGCAGCACGGCGTGCGCGCTGAGGCATGGCTGCGGATCGCCAAGCGGCACTCGGGGATCTCCTCGGTCACGCCGGCGGAGGCGCTCGACGTGGCCCTGTGCTACGGCTGGATAGACGGTCAGCGCAGGGCCCACGACGACACATCGTTCCTCCAGCGGTTCTCGCGCCGC
>JALZIQ010000097.1 GCA_030860205.1 Actinomycetota bacterium
CTTCACCCCGGCGGCCACACCGTCTTTCCGGCCGTCGCCAGAGCCGCTTCCGTCACTTGTAGGCTCCTGGACATCTTCTTCCTCCTGGGTCGCGTCTATGTGTACATGCGCGAGCGATCCGAATCCACTCGAGTGCGCATGGCCAGGAGATAGATGATGAGGCTGAAAACGGTCACGAGGGCGAGATCGAGGCCGAACAGAATCACCTTCTTTCCTCCTTCGAGCGAGCCCAGGTAGGACAACAACGCCCGGAAAGCTCAACAAGCCGAAGTCACCGACTGTGTCGGTCACGAGCCAAGGGAGGTAACAGTGCCATCTGCGCCTCCCTCGGTGGATCGACAACCAAGAAGCGCCAAGCGTGACGCCGAAACCGGCGGCGGGGCGGTTGTTTACCGCCCTTCGCGAAGGACCAGCCGCTCTCTAGCGGCCCCGGCCCTCCTCGAGCAGCCACTCGACGAAGCTCTCGTTGTCGAGAGCATGACCGTCGCCCCGCTTCGAGCGCACGGTGTCGACTGCCTCCTGAGGGCTCATGCCCTGCTCGATAAGTGTCCGGGCACAGATGAGCCCGGACCGGTTGTGGCCCGATCGGCAGTGCACGAGGACCTTGTTGTCCTCTGCGATGAGCCTCGACATGAGGCTGGCGATGCTCCTCACGGTCGAGGCGTCCGGCATATCGCCGTCCTCGATGGGCCAGTACAGATAGAGAGTTGTCGATGCTTGTCCCTCGCCCTGCGGGACCGAGGTGTCCACTTCGCCCTCGAGATCTACGACCGCGTCGATTCCCCGACTCAAGAAATCGTTGGAATGATCGGGATGGCCCGAGATGTAGAGGCCCTGCGCGACCTCGTAGGGGCGCGAGTGATCAGGAGGGGCGGGCGGCTTCTCTTTGGCCTCGGGCATCGAGGCTCCAGTATGGACGGTGCGGACCTTAAACGGTTGAGCCCCCCGAAGAGGGCATGACCGAGAGAACGAGGCCGGTGCCCTTATCGTGTGGTCCGATGTCCCTTCCTTTCGTTCCAACAGGAGGCGCTCGACCCTATGCGTTCCAGCCGGAAGGGCGATCGGGATTATCGCTCCTACAGCTATTGGCTTGATACCGTGCCCGACGATCTCTCGGCCCGCCCTTCGCTCGACTCACCTCTTCATGTCGATGTAGCCATAGTCGGCGCCGGCTACACGGGCCTGTGGACGGCCCACTACCTCGCCGAAGCGGAGCCCGCACTGAGGATCGCCGTGCTCGAGCGCGAGATCGCAGGGTTCGGCGCCTCCGGCCGTAATGGGGGGTGGTGTTCGCCCTTCTTCTCCGCCGACAAGCGGAAGCTTGCCAGACTGCACGGCCGGGAACGGGCGGTTGCCATGCACCGGGCCGTCATCGACTCAGTTCATGAGGTCGCGAGAGTGGTCGAGCTCGAGGGCATCGACGCGCAGTTCGTCAAAGGGGGGAGCCTCACCTTTGTGACTCAGCGCGGTCATCTCGCGCGCATCCGGGAGGACGTCGAGGCACAGTACGAATGGGGTTTCACCGAAAACGATATCAGGTGGCTCGACGCAGACGCCGCCGGGGAGCGCATCCGGGTCGATGGCTGCCTCGGCGCGGCCTTCACTCCACATTGCGCAGCGCTGAATCCGGCGCGCCTCGTTCGAGGGCTGGCGCGCGCGGTCGAACGGCGAGGAGTACAGATCTACGAGCACACGCCGGTGACCTCAATCAAACCGGGTGCACTCACCACGCCCGGCGGCGTTGTGCGCGCCGACGTGATCGTGCGCGCGACCGAGGGCTACACCCCAGGGCTGCCGGGACTGAAGCGACAGATCGTCCCCCTGTACTCCTTGATGATCGCCACCGAGCCGCTCTCGAAAAGCTTCTGGGCCGCCGTCGGATGGTCGGGACACGAGACCTTGACCGATGGCCGTCACATGCTCATCTACGCGCAGCGCACGGCGGATGACCGCATCGCCATCGGAGGGCGGGGTGCTCCCTACCACTTCGGTTCGCAGATCGACGATCTCTTCGACCGGGACCCCCGCGTGTTCGGCAGCCTCCGTGAAGTCCTTGGCTCCCTGTGGCCCCGGATCGGCGCCTTCGAGGTGACCCACACCTGGGGCGGCCCCCTCGGAGTCCCCCGGGACTGGCACAGCTCGGTGGGGCTGGACAGAGACACCGGCATCGCCTGGGCGGGCGGCTACGTCGGCGACGGGGTGTCGACGAGCAACCTCGCAGGGCGGACTCTGGCCGACCTGATCGGCGGACGAGAAAGTGACCTCCTGATGCTGCCCTGGGTCGGTCACCGCTCGCGCCCGTGGGAGCCCGAGCCACTGCGGTGGGTGGGCGCCAACCTCGCATTGCACGTGATGACGAGCGCGGATCGGGCCGAGGTGCGAACGGGCCGGCCGGCGCGCCGGGCCGAGCTCGCCAAACGCCTCCTCGGCATGTAACGGCGGCCGGTGCCTTAGATCTACAACAGATCTACAACCTGGTCTCGACCAGCTCACTGCCGTTGCGGTAGGCCTCGCAGGCGCGCTCCCAATCGCCCTTCGTGCGGCGCAGATCTCCCAGGATCCGATACGTCGCAGCAAGCTCGACGTGGGCCTCGACCCTCTTGTAGAGCTCGATCGCATGGTGAAGGTGTCGTTCCGCCCGCGTGGGAAACAGTGACGCCTCCACCAAACTCATCTCGCGATGGGTTAATGCCAGCTCGGCCACATCACCGCTTTCGGCCAAGAGCTCGAGAGACTGCCCAAGCAGGCGCCGGCTCTCTTGGAGGTCTCCCGTCACGCGCGCGATACGAGCAAGCTCGTTGACCGATCTCGCCTCGTCGATCCTGCTCATAGTCTGTTTGAAGATCTGGCGCGCTGAACGAAGTTCCTTGCACGCCTCTTCATTCTGGCCCTGCCGGCTGAGCGCAAACCCGTGCCCGAGGTGGCAATGGCCGATCTCGTGGATCAACTCGAGCTGCCTGAAGATGTCCTCGGCGCGCCGAAGCGCCTCCTGAGCCTCTTCGTAACGGTCTTCCGACAGGTGAACGTGGGCGACACTCATGTGCATGCTGCCGAGTCGCTCGAGGTCGTCGACCTTTGGGGCGAGGACCAACGCCTCGTCGGCGGACGCAGAGGCTTCCCTGTAGGCGCCGGATTCAAAGTAGGGAGCGACCAGAGAGGCGTGCACCTTGAGCAAGGAGGTTGGATCACACAGGCCGCTTCTCCTCAGCCATTGCAGCAGATTCTCGAGCAGGTAGATGGCGTAACCGACATCACCGAGGTGCCTCGCGCACGCCGCCTTGCCGACGATGGCGTCGACACGAGCCGTGACCGGCTCGTGCTGAAGGGTTTCATCGGCGTTTTCGTATAGAGACATCGCCTTGTCGAAATCGCCGCTGCGAAGCTCACACAGCGCTTTTCCCTCCTGAGCGCGGGCTCGAACCTTCTCCAATCTGTGCTTCCTGGCCTCTTTGGCGACCCGATTAAAGGTCGAACGCGCCGCGCGTATGTGGCCGCGGGACGCCTCCCTCCGGGCCGTCTGAAGCTCGAGCTCGAGCCGGGACAGCAGATCCGGGGGCCGACCGGTTGCCAGCTCTTCCTCCGCCACGCCTAATTTGGCCGCCATGTGTCTCAATGCTTCGCCTGAGGGCTGGCGTCGCCCCGCTTCGATGGTGCTGACGTAAGCGTGGGTGTAGCTGGGTTCGGCCAGCTCCTTCTGGGTCAACCCTCTGTCGATGCGCAGCTTTTTTACGCGACTCCCCAGGGTCACAGGATCCTCCTCCGCCTCTCAGATCCGCTCCGACTCACGGACGTTACCAGTCCATGCGCCCGTTCGGTCGGATACCCTAAGCTCTGGGCCATGGCCGGCTCTGTGCTCGACGCGATAGGCAACACCCCATTGGTCGAGGTAGACGGAGTCTGGGTCAAGCTCGAATACCTCAATCCCTCGGGGTCGATCAAGGCCCGCATGGCCAAATACATCGTCGAGCGAGCGGAGCGTGAGGGCCTGCTTTCCCCGGACGACACCATCGTCGAGGCCAGCAGCGGCAATACCGGCAATGCATTCAGCATGGTCGCCGCGGTCAAGGGCTACAGCATGCTCGTCGTCATGCCGGAGGGCATGAGCAAAGAGCGCGCTGCTATCTCGCGCGCCTTCGGCGCGGAGGTCCTGTTGGCCGGGCATTTTCACGTCAACGAAGCCCTCGCCAAAGCCAGGGAGTTGGGGGACAAACCAGGCTACTTCTGCCCCGCCCAGTTCGAGTCAGAGTGGAACGTGGAAGAGAATCGCGTCTGGTTGGCTCAAGAAATCCTCTCGCAACTCCCCGGGGGCATGATCCCCGACGCCCTCGTCTCCGGAGTGGGAACGGGCGGCACCCTCATCGGGGTTGGTCAGGCGTTTCGGGCGGTGAACAGCGCCGTGATGTTGGTGGGGGTCGAACCGGACGAGTCCTGCACGATTCTGTGTGGGGAGACCGGGGTGCATGCAATCGAGGGCATTGCGGATGGCTTTGTCCCAGGAATCTTCGCCCGCCACCGGGGGATCGTCGACGAGCTCATGACCGTCGAGAGTGCCGAGGCCCTTCAGGTCATGCGAAGTCTTGCCAAGGAACACGGCATCTTCGTGGGACCGAGCTCGGGAGCGCACTTGGTGGCGGCACAGCGCGTTCGAGCCTCGAACCCCAATATGGCCTGCGTAGTGACTATGTTCTGCGACGAAGGTGAGAAGTACCTGAGCGAGTACTGGGGAGTCCACTAGCCCCGGCCGGCCCCAGGGCGCGCCAACCCGCTCCGCTACACTTACCGAGGCATGAAGATCCTCTATGCAACCGAAGGGTTCCCCGCCTCGGTCGACGATGAATCCCGACCGTCGGAGGTAGCCGGACGCGTGGACGACGCCATCACCTCCGAGGCGCGCGGCGGCGCAGAGCAGCTCCAAGCCTTGCTTCACGATGCAGGCTTTCACGCTCGCGCCCGGACGGCTCTGGGTCATCCTTCGGAGCAATTGCTCCACGATGCGCAAGCGGGTGACGTCGCCCTCATAGCCCTCGGCGTGACCGGCCGCGGCAGGGCACGACCTCCTGGGATGGGTTCGGTGAGTGATCAGGTTGTTCGTCATGCGCGAGCTACTCTTGTCGCGCGCTGGACGCCCGCCTAACGGTCGGAGACCTTCAACGGGAGAGCGATATTCGTCGGCTTCGAGGCAAACTAGGCGGACCTTCGCGCAGCCAACGAGTGCGGGTAGTGCTGAACGACGGTCGCATCGTAGAGGGATACAGGACGCCAGGCCCCCTTCCGACGGGAGATGGATTCCTCGAGCTCTCTCAGGTAATCCTAGTGTGCGATCTGAAGGGCAGAGAGCTCGTCAGCACGCCGATGGACCACTTCATCCCCGCCTCGAAGATCACCGATGTCGAAGAAGGAGTAACTCCCGGGCGTCGACGGAAACGGCCCTCTTGATGGCAGGGCTCACCTTGTTCGAGCCCGATAGATCACGGTCTCACTGCAGCATCCGCTGAAGATTTTTCAAACTTGTAGCAGAGTCCCGGAGTGGATCGACCGCGTCGTCCTGCTCGACTATGTAACCGGTCGTACCGGCACGCGCTGCGGCGTGCAGCAGCCTGTCCCATGGCAGAGTCCCGTCCCCCACCGGCCGATCCTCTTTTCCGGGACCAGCGGCCATGTCCTTCACATGCACCAGGGGGACGCGGCCGGGGTGACGATCGAGCAACTCGGCCGCGTCGACTCCCGCATACTCGGCCCAGTAGAGATCGAGCTCGAACTCCACGAGCTCCGGATCGGTCCGCTCCATCATGACCTCCCATAGCGAACTCTTGCCTGCAGAGGCAAACTCGTCGGCATGGTTGTGATACGCGAATCGCAGCCCGGCTGCCCTGCAGCGCTCGCCGCAGCCATTCAGCATTTTTGCAATGTCCCATGCCCCCTGCTCGTCCATCCGGACATCGTCGGGAGGAGAGGGTGCCACCGCATACGAGCACCCGAGGGTGTGGAGCTCCTCGAGCACTTGGTCCCCACGCTCCATCCAGTGCCATAGAGGCACGTGTGCTCCGATCGCCCTGAGTCCAACCTCGTCGAGTGTGGAACGAAGGCGACCCAGTCCAATACCGCCGTACCCCGCGAACTCGACCGCGCGGTAGCCCATGCCGGCCACCTGGGCAAGGGTGCCCAGCATATCTCTTTCGGCAAGTTCCCTTACCGTGTACATCTGCAGAGCGGGGATGCGATCGGACATGTGTCTCCTTAAAAAGTTGACTCGAGCGCCAGGGCTCTGCCGGCCGCGGCAGACTCTTTCGCCCGAAGCCCTATCTCGAGCACATGGCAAGCCTGTTCGGCGGTTAGCACCGGCTGCTCCTCGCCTCTCAAACAGGCTACGAAGTGAGCGGGACCCATCCCGATGAGATTGTCCACCGCACTCGGCGCAGAGGGCGTTTCCACGCGCCATCCTTCCGCGTCTTCGTTCTCCTCGTCCCTTCTGTAGACCTCCACAGATGCGTCGGGATCGAACCATCCCCCTAGCCCCAGGCTAACGCTCCCCTCGGTACAGTGAACTTCGATGGCCGGGACGCGAGAGGCGGGGACGGCGAAGCTGGTGGTCAGCTGCGCCATTCCGTCCGGGAACTCCAGTTGAATCAAGACATGATCGAAAGTGCGGACCTCAATTACCCGTCGCGCCGTCCCTTGAGACAACACCGGTCGCTGCGGGATCGCAATCGTTCCCGAAGCCAGCACCCTCAGCGCAGGACCGAACAAGCTCGTCATCGCATGCAGCAGGTAGACGCCGAGATCGAGAATGGGTCCCACCTCCGGCGAATAGAAGGGCTCGGGATCGCCGGTGTAACCGCGCCACCCGGCGGGTCCCATGCTCGAGTGTGCTCCGGTTATCAGGGTGGGGCGCCCCAACTCGCCCGACTTCACCAGCCGTTCCACCAGTTGCCATCGATTGGTCACCGTCGTGGCCGGCGCGCACAGCAACAGTCGCCGTTGCTCCTTCGCCTGGGAGATCAATGCCTGAGCCTCAGGTAGCGAATTTGCCAGAGGCTTCTCACTGAAGACATGTACACCAGCAGCCAGCGCCGCCTGAGTGACGCGGGGATGGCTTGGGCCGGGCGTTAGGTTGATCAGACCGTCGAAGCCGCCGGAAGCAAGACACGCGCCAAGGTCGGTATAGCTACGAACGTCGTCCGACCATCGGCCGGCGAGCTCGGCCGCCCTTCGGGCGCGGCCGGAGTCGAGATCACAAGTGGCAGTCACGCAACTCACCCCGCCGAGCTGCTCGAGCGACGGCAGGTACGTGCGAAAGGCGACGTCTCCGCACCCGATGACTGCCAACTCCACCCTATCTGTCACCCTTGCTCCTTTGCCTGCCCGACCCCGTACCGAATGCCTGCCCGACCCCGTACCGAAGGCGGAGCCTAACCGGCCCCGGGTTGCCCGCCCGGCCTGTGGGAAGCCGATGTCATGGGTTATCGAGTTCTTACCTGGCATGTACACGGGAACTATCTCTTCTAGCTTTGTTCCGCTCCACATACTTTTTCGTGCCCACGAAGCCGGGCCGTCCAGAGGTTACGGAGGACGCGAGGGGTATCGGGCACATGGGGCGTCTCTTAGCCGACAGACGCGAGGCACAACGCTCGTCTGTTGGGCGCAAGCCGCTGTGCACAGAGGTTACGACATTGCCCCGCGTCGACGCAGACTGGGACGGTGCAATAACGCGAAGCGATCGGAGCGTTTTGCGAACCAGACGGAAAGCTCGTAAGGTGCTCCTGGATAGAGACTCGATCTGGGACCCTCGGTTGGGACGGCTGACGTGCGCATACAAAGCTCGGTCACATCGATTGCCTGGATTCCGCAGGGTGCGATCGCGGGGCTCACGGAGCTCCCCTTCCATCTAAGCGTAGCCCACTACGACATGCCGCCTCCGGACAGGCTGGTCGATCACAATGCGCTTCTGGACGCCGACGCCGTCCGCTTCGCTAACCGGCTGGAGGCCTGGATCGAGGTGCAGGACGGCAAGATCACCGACTGCGGCCAGCTCGGAGGGGGCCGCCTCGGACGAACACAGCTCAAGCTTGGTTCGCGCGGGATGGCGTTTCCCGCGGTTGCGTTCCCCGACCTCCGCCCTGAACCCACCGTCACATCCACCGAGGTCACATTCGTCCAAACCGCAGGCGGGCGGACCGGAGTGGCTGCCCCCCGCCGGGTAAGTCGCCCCCCCTTCGTCCAGATCGCCGCCCCGAGCGCCTGGTCGACGCTCACCCTCACGATTCGCTCAGACGGGTCGTCCGAGCGGCGTCTGACCGGCGCAAGCCCGTTCCCGCGCCATTGGGTTTACGACGATGACGGCGAGCTGATCGCCAAGTCGGGACTCATCGACTTCGACCATTGGTACCGGAAGGCTTTCGGCGCACATACCCCGTGGGGCGACGTCGACTCGCCTGCATTAGTCACGGCGGTCGAAAGCGCCCTCGAGCGCGAGCTGTCGCTGGGAATCGTCAATTCGAAGCCGCGGTGGCGCCGGCTCAAGGCGGGTGACTCCCTCGTCGAGCAAGGTGATCCGGGCGCCGACCTGTTTCTGTTATTCGACGGGGTGCTGGAGGTCGAGATCGATGGCGAGGTCATCACCCAGGTCGGCCCCGGGGCGATCCTGGGCGAGATGGCATCGCTCGAGGACGGAAAGCGGACCGCGACACTCCGGGCCGTGACGACGTGCCGGGTTGCAGCGGTTCCCGCCGACCAGGTGAACAAGCAGGCGTTGATCGAAATCGCCGACAGGCGCAGAGCCACGACCTAGCCAAAACAGGCCGGCGGAGCGCCGGCGCGACTACGGCTACCTCCTCGAGCGCGGCCAGGCGCCGTTCGGAGCAGCGCCCTGCTCGGGGCCTGCCCTCAGTTCCCGATCGGCTTGCCCCGGATTGTATTGGGTTAGTTTTCCAGAAAATTGGTTACAATAAGTGGCATGAGAATCCCCAGCGTGAGCAAAGTCACTGAGCGTGGTCGGATCAAGCGTGTTGTCCCTTCCGGGCACGGAGGGTTACCGCTGTGGGTGGCCCTGGCAGGTGCCGCCTTTGGCCTGTCCACGGCCTTCGGCAGCATCCACGCTCAGGCGGCCGGCTCCAGCTGCGCGACCAAGCCTTCGACCATCGTGGGCACTCCCGAGATCGACAACCTCGCGGGACGTGTGGGCCGCTCCCATGTGATTCACGGGCGAGCCGCCGGAGACACCATCTCGGGCCGTGACGGGGCGGACCGCCTGTGCGGCGCCAAGGGCGCCGACCGTCTCAGCAGTGGTGGGGGTGACGACCTTATCCTGGGCCAGGCCGGCGCCGATCGTATGGACGGTGGCTACGGGGACGACGTGCTCATCGGCGGGACGGGGACAGATACGGCCGACGGCGGGGCCGGGGTCGATGCCTGCTCCGCCGAAGTCACAACGTCCTGCGAGTACTCCGGCCGCGCAGTGTCTTCCTTCGAGCAAGCCATAGCGGCGGGCGAGGGCGCCACCGTCCTGTTCATGCCCGGCAACTATGCGGGCGACTTCGTGCAGCCAAACCGCAGCCGGTGGATCGCAAGCCCCGGCACCCGTCTAAGAGGGGAACTGACGTCGGGTCAAGGTTCTGTGTTGAGGGGCTTCGAGGTATACGGCGCGCGCGTCGGCGTCCGCTGTCGCCCCGGCTCAACCTGCGAGAGGCTCAACGTCCATCACCATAGCCAGGCGGGGATTCAGGTAGGTGGTGGTTACGTCGATCTGACGGACAACTACGTGCATGAAAACAACCTCGACCTGGACCCGGATCCTCTTCACAACGACAACCCCTGTTACAACAGCGGGGGGATTCACATGGTGGTGGGCAACCATGTGACGCTTACGGGGAACCGGCTCGACGACAACGGATGCGACGGTGTCCACTCCGATACGGGGATGAGATACGTCACGTACAAGAACAACGTGGCCACCGACAACACCCGATTCGGCATCTTCATCGAGGTGAGCTGCGACCAGATCGTCACAGGCAATCGCATCCAGAGAAACAACAGCCACGGGGTCTTTATCGCCAACAGTCCTCGAGTCGTCGTCACCGAGAATGTCTTCGG
>JALZIQ010000108.1 GCA_030860205.1 Actinomycetota bacterium
GCTCGTAACGAATGTCATAGTGCTTCTTCTGCAGCTTCCAGGTCATGTCGATGTCCTCGGTCGCCATGTCGGGGCTGAAGAGCCCCGCGTCTACGAGCGCGGACTTCCTGAAGGCGGTGACGACGCCCGAAACCGTGAGAATCCGGCCCCACACTCTCTGGGCCCTCCTCTGCAAACTGACGATCGAGGTGAATTCCATCAGCTGGAGCTTCGATAGGAGCGTGTCCCGATCGGCAACACGGGGGTTACCGGTTACGGCGGCTACGCGACCCGAGGAGAAGTGCGGTGTCAGGTGCCGCAACATGTCGGGGAAGGGCGACGCGTCGGCGTCCATGATCACCACCACTTCGCCCCTCAGGCACGGAATGGCATCATTCATTGCCATCGCTTTGCCTTCGTTCATCCGCTTGCTTATGAGCCGGACTTGGCCTGCGTCGACGAATGGGAGTACCTCCGCCACAGTCGAGTCGTGAGAGCCGTCATCTACGACGACGACCTCGAAGAGCGGATAGTCCAGAGCCAGGCAATCCCGAAGGGTTGCCGCGATGTTGGGCCCCTCGCAGTAGCACGGGATCAACACCGAGACGAAGGGGAGCCCCTTTGCATCCAGAGGATCAGCCGAGCGGCCTTTCTCCTTCGTGAGCCAGTAGGCGATTGCCGTTGAGGTCCACATCAGGCTCGAGACAATGGGGTAAGAGGCGAAGAAGATGAGGAGGATGTGATAAGTGATGGACGCCTCGATGGTTTGCCAGAAGACCGGGGACATCAGATGACCGGCTCGATCTGACCCGGATCGGCGACAACGACAAGGCCCGGGCCTGGGCGGCTTGCCGAGAATCGCTTGCTGTTCCCCTCCACAGTGACGGCGACGCGGTCGGTTGTCAGTAGCCGGTCCCAGTCGGCGACGAGTGTGCGGCCGAGGAAATCGGACTCTGCATCGAAGGGGAGGCTGCTGACCCCCTTCCTGGGGCCCTTGAGCGCGAACAGACGGACATTGTGGGTGATCCAAAAGATCACGAGGGCTACGTTGACCGCCAGACTGCAGAAGATGAAAACCAAGGTGGTGGAGATGGTCCGGGCGGTCACCGTGCTGAGCACGAGGCTCCACCCCCCGAAGAAGGCCATCCATCCCAGCACCATGAATGCGATCTGTCGACGTGTGGAATTTATTGGGTCCATATTTACCCATCGACCGTTTTCCTCAAGAAGCTTGAGTCGAGGGTCTGCCCCCAGGACCCTCTGGGTTCCCACGAACCCCTGAGGGCTCGGACGACGAGTCACCTTTGCCAGCGCCGGCCGGCCGGGCGCCTTGGGGCCGCCGGGCCGCCCAGAAAGGTGGCCGCCCAGGAGCTGCGGTTCAGCACGAACGCCCATGCCGGCGTGGGCAACCCTCTGGCCCTAGTGGAGCAACTCCTTGTCGGGGCGCTCGATCAGCTCCGCCAGGCGCATGAGGAACCGCGCCCCCTGGACGCCGTCCACCGCCCGGTGGTCGGCCGCCAGCCCGAGGGTGACGGTTCGCCCTGCGTCACCACGCATGCGCCCGACGCTCAGGATCGCCACCTGCGGGGGATCGATCACCGGCTGGAAGATGTCGATGCCGAACGCTCCTAGGTTCGTGACTGTAAAGGTGGCGCCGGCCATCTCTTCGGGGCGCAGCCTGTTCAGTCCCGCCGCTTGAGCTAGCTCGGCAACCCGTTGCGAGGTGGTTCTTAGATCGGCGCTTTGCGCTACATGCAGAACGGGGACGATGAGACCGGCGTCGGTTGCCATGGCAACACCGACGTTGGCGTCGGCGAACCGCTCGATGGTGCCGTCGGCCCAGTGGGCATTGAGAGCGCCGTGTCCCTGGAGGGCGATTGCTGTGGCCCGTACGACCAGATGGGTGACGCTGAGGCGGACACTCCAGGCCTTCGAGAGCTCCCGGCGCGCCCGCTCTGCTGCGGCGAAGGAGACATCGGCAAAGAGGGTGAACTGCGGAATCGACCCGGCCGCGCCCATACGGCGCGCCATGGCGCCCCGTACTCCGGTGGGGCGTTTCCTCCCCAAGCCACTACCACGGCCGTCACCGGTTCGTACGGGAGCGGCCTTGTTGCGCTCTGCATGGTTGCTCGCGGCGGCGACGTCCTCGGTGGTGATGCGGCCCTTTGGCCCCGAACCCCGCAGGCCCGCGAGGTCGATGCCTCGATTTCTGGCCATCTTGCGGGCCGCAGGGGAGGCACGCAGACGCCCATCTCGCCCGCCACGTCCGTCCCCGGAGAGCGGGGTATCGACGGGGGCGCCCGGGGGCTCGGCCGGCCGGGGCCGGGCCGCGGAGTCCTCGACCCCTACCGGCTCGTCGCGGACTGAGGGCTGGGGGGACGTCGGCGTTCCGACGGCGGGGGCCTTTTCGCCTTCGGCCAGGATCACCCCGATGGTGGTTCCGACGTCCACGGTCCGGCCGGCCTCCACGAGGATTCCCATGCGCCCGTCCTCGGGCGCCTCGACCTCCATCTCGACCTTGTCGGTCATGATCTCGGCCACCGGGTCTCCGGCCTGAACCTCGTCGCCCTCGGCGACGACCCACTTGACGAGCTCGCCCTCGGTCATCGTCATCGACGACTTGGGCATTACGATTTCGCGCACCTTGGGACTACCTACCCCGCCAGAACCTCGACGGCGGCCTTCACGATGTCCTCTTCCTGCGGAACCACGCCCTTCTCCAGCTCGGGGTTGTAGGGGATGGGCGTCTCCAGCCCGGCCAGGCGCTTCACCGGAGCCTCCAGGAAGTCGAACGCGTCGCTCTCTGTGACCGTCGCTGCGATCTCACCGCCGAAGCCGCCGGTGAGCGGCGACTCGTGCACAACGAGAAGACGGCCCGTTTTCGACACCGACCCGACGATCGTGTCGCGGTCGAGTGGCCGAAGGGTGCGCACGTCGATCACCTCGGCGTCGATGCCTTGATCTTTGAGCGAGCCCGCGGCGGCCAGCGCTTTCGGCACCATGGCGGACCAGCACACGATCGAGACGTCCTTGCCCTCATGCACCACCGCGGCTCGACCGAGGCCGCCACTGTAGCCTTCGGCCCGGACCTCGCCCTTGGTCTTGTAGAGAAGCTTGTGCTCCAGGAACACAACCGGGTTGGGATCCGCTATTGCCGCCGTAAGCAGCCCTTTGGCATCGGCTGCGTTCGAGGGCATGACGATTTTCAAACCGGGGACATTGGCCAGCCACGACTCGATGGACTGCGAGTGCTGTGCGGCGGCTCCGGTGCCCGAGCCGGTCGGCGCCCGGAGGACCATCGGAACCTGCGCCTTGCCTCCGTACATGAAGTGCAGCTTTGCGGCCTGGTTGCAGAGCTGGTCCATCGCATTCGCGGTGAAGTCTGAGAACTGCATCTCTGCGACGGGCCTCATCCCAACGAGTGCCGCGCCCACTGCGATTCCAACTATGCCGATCTCCGATATGGGTGTGTCGCGCACCCGGTCGGCGCCGTATTTCTCGAGAAGCCCGGTGGTGACGCCGAAGGCGCCCCCGTAGACCCCGATGTCCTCTCCCATCAAGAACACCGATTCGTCGGAGGCCATCGCATCGTCGAGCGCTTCCCTGATCGCTTCGGCGTAGGTGATGGAGCGCGCCTCAGGCATATGTCTCATCCTCGATGCCGGTGAGGGTTGGCTCCGGCCCCGACCTCGCCTCCTCGATGGCGCGTGAGATCGTCTGCCTGGCGTCTTCGGCGATGCCGTCTGCGGCGGCCGCGTCGATTAGCCCGGCGTCGATGGCGACGCGTGCAAAGCGCTGGGTGGGATCCTTGTCGCGCCACTCCTTGATCTCTTCGCGGGTGCGGTACAGGTTCTGGTCGCTCTTCGAATGACCTTTGTGACGATAGGTCAGACATTCGATCAGAGTTGGGCCCTCGCCGGAGCGAGCCCGCTCCACCGCTCGTCCGGTGGCCTCTTTGACGGCGATGACGTCGTTGCCGTCGATGGTGACGCCGGGAAATCCATAGGCATCGGCGCGCCGCGACAGCCGGTCGATTGCAACGGCTTTCGTCCACGCCATCGACATCCCATAGTGATTGTTCTCGCAGATGAAGATGACGGGCAGCTTCCATATGCCCGCCATATTGAGCGCTTCGTGAAAGGCTCCTTCGTTGGCGGCGCCATCGCCGAAGAAGCACACGACGACACGATCGGAGCCGCGTTGCTTGAGAGCGAGTGCGGCGCCTGCGGCTATCGGTATGGAGCCGGCCACGATGCCGTTGGCGCCGAGATTCCCGGCGTCGAGGTCGGCGATGTGCATCGACCCACCGCGACCCCGGCAGTAACCGGATTCCTTGCCAAGCAGCTCCGCTAGCATCAACGTCACGTCTGCGCCCTTTGCGATGCAATGCCCGTGACCGCGATGTGTGCTGGTGATGTAGTCGCCCTGTTCGAGTGCCGCTATGGCCCCCGTGGCGCTCGCCTCCTGACCGATCGACAGGTGCATCGTCCCATGGAGGAGGCCGCGGGCGAACAGATCGTCGACGGCTTCTTCGAACCGGCGGATCGTCCACATCGTGGTCAGGAGCCCGGTGGCTTCGGCCCGGTTCAGCTCGCCAACGTCTCCCACGGAACCTCCTCGATGCCCAAGGTGTCGAGATGCTGCTGCATGTGCCACGCCTTTGACAGGACACTCGTCTCACGTACCTCGACATCATCGAACGTGAGAGGTTTCCCTTGAGCTACGTGCTTGATGACCCCTGCACCCTCGGCGAGTCCCATCGGCACCAGGTTGCGTGAGCGCGCCTGGTCGGCCGGCCAGGCGAAGCCGAATACCTCCTCGCCTCCGATACCGCTGATGCGCTCCCCGGGCGCGAGGTCGTGTTTCGCAGTTGCCCCGAGCTCGGCCATGTGGTGCTCGGGGACGAGGGTGGCTCGGTTGCCTCTGACCGCTTCGACGATGCTCACCGGAATCTCGAGGTTGGCGAGATGGAACGGGCGCGTGAGTGTCCAGTAGGGGCCGGTACCCACGCTCAGGTAGCGGAGGTCCGACGCGACGTCGGCGTCGTCGGTGGTGACGACTACGAACACGCCGGGAGCGACATCTCCCGTCACATAGTCCACCACTCCGCGCTGTGACAGGATGCCGCCGTCCTCCGAGGGGCAGAAGGTCGTGGCGAGGTCCGCCCTGTTGGCCAGGGGACCGTGCATCCCCGGCACGTCCAGTGTCAGCCCGGTGGCGTTGGCCAACGCGGTCATCTCGCACATGGTCTTGGTCCCGTCAACGAACGCCGCCAGCATGCGCGGATTCATCCCCTTGGCCAGTGCCTCTGCGCGCACGCTGGACGGGGTGGCCCTGAAGTCCAGCGGGTTGTTCTTGCCCTTTCCCGCAGCGACGACCTCGAGGCCGATGGTGCGACAGAGATCGACCAGCCCCCAAGCCACGGCGGGCTCGTCGCCGGCGCCGATTGTGTAGACCTTCCCCGAGAGTGCGAACATCCGGCGGAGGAGCCGGCCGACCGTGACGTCGGCCTCGACGTTCATCGAAACGAGGTGCTTGCCGGCGAACGCTGTGGTCAACCCGACCCGGATCCCGACCTCTGGGACCCCCGTCGCTTCGACCACCACCTCCACGGGAAGGTGGGGGACGAGCTCGGGGTCGGTGGTGATCACCGTGCGGCCCTCGCTCACCTCGGCGGCAGCGGCGTCGGCGTCGTCCACCCGGAGAGGGTCGGAGACGCCGGTGCGTGCAAGCGCCCGGGTCGTTCGTTCGAGGTCGACGTCTGCCAGCGCCACGATCTCTATGCCGGGCAGGTGGGAGCATTGGCTGACGATGCCTGCACCCATCTGGCCCACTCCGATGAGGCCGATGCGGATCGGCGCGCCGGTCTCGGCGAGCCGGTGCAAGTATCCGGAGTTGGAGCCCCTCATCGTCTGTAGTCCATGATCGCTTTCTCCAGCGCCTCGGCGGGAGCCACTCTATGGCTGGCGGATGTCCCGCCGTGATTCTCAGTTGGCCAGATTCACATCTGCCCAGTTCACATCAGTTAGTTCACATCTGTCCAAAGGTTTTCACATTTGAAACTACCACCCGTCCCTCAACCAGGGCAAGCGTGCGATACTGGGAGGGGAGGGATGACATGGGTCGCACCATCGCAGTGGTCCTCGGCGCAGGAAGCGGAGCGCGCGCCAGACATGCCGTCAACAAGGTCTATCTGGACCTCGACGGGCTGCCGATTATCGCCCGGGCCGTCCGGCCCTTCGTCGAGCACCCCAACGTGGACGAGACCTATGTCGTGGCCGCTCCGGGCGAGCTCGGGACATGCGCCGAAGTCCTGGCGGATGCGGGTTGCGTTGTTCACGGAATCCTCCCGGGAGGGGCCACCCGCCATGCATCCGAGGCCGGCGCCGTCGAGCACTTCGCAGCCCGCATCGAGAGTGGAGATATCGAGTTCGTCCTCATCCATGACGGAGCGCGCCCCATCTACCACGGCGCTTCGGTGATCGCGCTTTTGGACCGGGCGCGGAAGGCTGGGGGAGCGATCTGCGGCGTGCCACTCAAAGAAGAGCTGGTGAGCGTGACAGATCACTTAGCCTCTGGCTGGCGATCGACCGATGATCTCTGGTGTGCGCAAACCCCTCAAGTGTTCCAGGCGGCCATATTGCTCGATGCCTTCCGTGCGGCGAAGACAGCCGGTTTCGAGGGTACCGACACCGCTTCCACAGTTGAGAGACTGGGCGTGCCCGTCGAGGTGGTCGAAGGCGATCCCCGCAATATCAAGATCACTTTCCCAGAAGACGTGGTTCTCGCAGCGTCCCTTGTCAGGGCGCCGTAATGAGGGGATGGGGTTGTGAAGGTTAAGTCGTCGTTGATGTGTCAGAATTGTGGGCGTCAAACCTCCCACGAGTTGCACTATGTGGGCTCGTCATTGCATGAGATCCGCTGCCTCCAGTGCTCGACCGAGACATGGGGCCACCACCATCCGGTGGCCGGCTACGTGGGCGAGATGCGTGGACGCATAGTCACCAAGCCGTGGCGGGTGCTTCGCGAGATGACGAACGAGCCGGCCACGCTCCGGTCGCTGCTTCCGCGCGTCGCGACGAAGCCCGTGCGGGTAGCCAGTGAGCTCATCGAGATCCTGCGCTAGCGCGCCTAGCCAGAGCTACCTCCCGCTTCGATGTGAACCGCCTGACCCACTTCGACCTGTGGCAGGGGAACGTTTTCGAGGCACACATCGCCCGGAAGATCCGCCTCTTTGTTGCCATTGCACTTGAATACAGCATGGCCGAGAGCCGCGATGTTCTTGTTGGCCACCTCGCCGACCGCCGTAACCTTTATGGGATCGTGCGAGCCGAAACGGACAAGGTCGCCCGGCCGGACCTCTTCAAAGGTGTCGTCCGGCCGGTGGATCACGGCGAATTCCCACAACTCTTCGGGCGCGTCCTCATTGAAGAGCACGATGATCCGTTCGGCGAGAAACTCGCCCAGAAGGGGGCCGATTGACGTCACGACCGTCGAGTAGCGCAGGGCGCTTGGCACCGGTCCGGCTATGCTGGTTTTATCTGGTCCGGGCCGACGCCTGAGACAAAGACGTCCTCCTTGATGAACATCATCAGCGGACCTGCCGGGGAGGTGGGGTACACATCGACGGTGGGAACCTTCTTCATCGGGTAGACGCCAACGCGCGCGGTTCCGCCGCAGTCGATCACCGCGCAGGCGATCTTCTCGAATTTTGCCGAGCTCTTGAAGCCGTCGAACGCCTCACCCCCGGTTAGCTCCGCGATCTTAGCAGCGACCGGGTGGATTCCCCCGCCCGTGACGCTGTAGATGAGAGGCTTGTCCTCAGTGGGCGTGATGACGAGCGGCCCGCCCCAACCTCCACGGCCCGCCTCGATCTTTACCGAGCGATACTCCGCCATATCCAGTCCTCCTCTGTACGCGGAAGGCCATCCTACGCGACTAATCGCCCGAGTAGAGGCCGAAGCTCGCGAAGTAGGCAAGGACCGTGGCTATCGGGCCGGTGATCATGCGGGAGAAGAGCACGGCAGGCACTCCCACCTCGACCGTCTCGGGCTCGGCTTCTCCCAATGCCAGTCCTACGGGTATGAAGTCACACCCCACCTGAGGATTGATGGCAAACAGCGCAGGTAGAGAATACTGAGGCGGGATGTTGCCCCTTGCTATCTCCGAGCCGAGCAGTGTCCCGATGATCTGGGCGATGACGGCGCCGGGCCCAAGCAGCGGTGAGAGGACGGGGAGAGCGACGATGACCGTGAGGATTATCAATCCGACCACGCTCGAAGCCAACGGTGAAAGCGTCTCGGCAATGAAGTCGCCGATGCCGGAAGCGTTGATGATCCCAATAACAAGTGAGATGAAGACCATGAATGGAAGGACGTTCCGGATCACGGTCTCTACTGCGTCGCGGCCCGCTTGATAAAGAGCTCCGACGATGCCCCCGACGCTCCGGCCGATGCGCTCGAGTAATGCCGTGAGCCCCTTCATGCTCTCGCCCCTGAGGCCGTTTCCTCTTCAGAACCGCCGGCGCCGGCGCGCCGCCCCATCATGATCGCCGTGATGGCTTCGGTCACTATCCCCCTGATGAGGATGACCACGAGGCCCACGAGCAGATAGCGAATGGCCAGATCTCCGAGCGGAAGATCGAGCTCGCTTAATCCGGCCGCGATGCCCGCATAGACGAATAGCTCCCCGGGGTTGACATGGGGAAAGATGCCGAGGGGCGGGTGCACGAACGACACCGCGGAATCGTAGAAGGCCGGTTTGTAACGTTCGGGGAGAAATCTCCCCATCGTGTAGGCCATCGGGTTCGTCAGGAAGAAGACGGCGAGCACCGGCAGCACGAGGTAACGCAGTGGAAGAAAAGCGATACCGGGTCGCGCTGCGAACACCGCAAAGCGGTCGATTCGCTCTGCGCCTATGAAACGGATCAGTGCGTTGACGAAGGTCAACAGCACGAGCAGCAGAGGGACGATCCCTGTGAGAAGCGCGACAAAGAAATCGGCTCCTTCCTGGAACAACCCTATGAAGCTTTCGGCTAGTCGTGCTAGTGCGTCCATGGATCACCCCCTGAAGCGTTGACGGATTCGTGCTGCCCTTCTTGGGCTCGATGCGCAATCAAAGTAGATGCTGCGTCGGAGACGGCGCGCTCGACGGTGGAGGCCGGGCCCGTTGAGACGAGCTCCTCGAGGGGACAGCCGACGAGCTCGGGCCGGGGCCGTGGGCGGGCGAAGACCGTGAGCCCGCGGAGGATCTCTGCGCCCACCACCTGCCCGGCGTGATCCGCGGCAAGGGTGCAATATGCGATGCCCTTGACCCTAGAGCCGCTCCGGCCGGTGGCACTGGGCCCGAGGCGCCTGAGCCTGCGCACATGACGCTGATAAACGGCCGCCTGGCGATAGGCGAGGGCCATTTGGATGGCCCAGCCGATGACAAGCCCAACTATTACTACGACTCCTGCCCCCACGGTCATATCTCAGAATCCTATAGCCCAACCACTGCTCCGGCCCGGGTTTGGAACTCAAGCAACCGCCCGTAGCGAAGATAACTAAGATGCGAGCCATGGCCGCTGTGTATCCATCATCCAGGGAAGCCGATGTCGTGCTCAGAGATGGATCGACGGTGCGCATACGTCCGGTGCGGCCGGGCGACGAGCCGGCGGTGCGTACCTTCCTGGAGGGCCTTTCCCGCCGGTCGCGCGCCATGCGATTCTGGTCCGGCGCGGCGAACCTCGGACGCGCCGCAGCGTGGGAGGTCGACGTCGATTATCGTGATCGCTACGGGTTGGTCGCCACCACCGGTTCGGAGGAACGAGTGGTGGGTGAGGCGATGTACCGAAGGGTCGGAGGCGACCGGGCCGAGGCTGCCTTTGCGGTGGCTGATACCCACCAGCGCCGGGGGCTGGGGACTCTGCTGCTGGCACAATTGGCAGAGGCAGCCGAGCAGAACGGCATCACCGTGCTCGAGGCGGACGTATTGGCCGCCAATCACCGAATGATCGAGGTCTTCCGCCGAAGCGGCTTTCCAATTCGGCTGCGTGCGGAACCGGGCGAGGTCAAGGTCGAAGTCGTTACCTCCCTGTCCCCTGAGGGAATCGAACGCTTCGATCGTCTCGAACAACTCGCGAGCGTGGCCTCGTTGCAGAGCTTCTTTTCGCCTCGGACGGTTGCGGTTGTGGGAGCGTCTCGCTCCAGGGGCACCATCGGTGGCGAGGTGTTTCACAACCTTCTGGCCACAGGTTTCAACGGCCCGGTCTATCCGATCAATCCGAATGCGGACCATGTGCAGTCGGTAACGGCGTATGCATCGGTGAACGAGGTGCCGGGACCGGTCGATCTCGCAGTGATCGCCGTGCCCGCTTCAGGTGTTGCCGGCGTGGCCCGTGAGTGTGGCGCGAAGGGAGTTAAGGCACTGGTGGTGATAACGGCCGGCTTTTCGGAAACCGGCGAGGCTGGAGCCGAACGCCAAAGCGAGCTCCTGGCCATCTGTCGCGCCGCCGGAATGCGCATGATCGGGCCGAACTGCATGGGAATCTTGAACGCAGACCCCAGGGTGAGCCTCAATGCGACCTTCGCGCCCATGTTTCCCCCCCATGGACGTGTGGGCTTTCTCTCACAGAGCGGGGCGTTGGGGTTGGCCGTCATCGACCACGCTAGGGAACTGGGACTTGGCATCTCATCGTTTGCCTCGGTGGGGAACAAAGCGGATATCTCCGGCAACGATCTCATCCAGTATTGGGAGTCGGACGAGGGCACCGATCTCATCCTTCTCTATCTCGAGTCCTTCGGGAACCCTCGTAAGTTCTCGCGCACGGCGCGGCGAGTGGGGCGGAGCAAACCCATCGTTGCGGTCAAGAGTGGCCGCTCCTCCGCCGGAGCCCGCGCCACCTCATCACATACCGGCGCCCTGATAGCCGCCTCGGATGTCACGGTCGATGCGTTGTTCAGGCAGGCCGGGGTTGTCAGGACCGAGACTCTCGAAGAGATGTTCGATGTGGCCTCGCTGCTTGCCAACCAGCCACATCCGGCCGGCCGGCGCGTTGCGATAGTGACGAATGCGGGTGGTCCGGGGATTCTTTGTGCCGATGCGTGCGACGCCGGCGGCCTCGAGGTCGTCGAGCTGGGCGCGGAAACGCGCTCCGAGCTGGCTGCGTTTCTACCGGACGAAGCGTCGCTCACCAACCCGGTTGACATGATCGCAGGCGCCACGGGCGCCGACTACGGGCGTGCCATCCACGTAGTTGCGTCCGACCCTTCTGTTGATGCAGTCATCGCCATCTTCATCCCTCCACTCGTGACGCTCGCAGCCGACGTTGCCCGCGCCATCTGCGAAGCGGCGGCCGTGATGACCCGCGCTATTCCGCTGCTGACGGTGTTCATGTCTGCACGGGGTGTTCCGGAGGAGCTGCGGGGCGGTGACGTCAGGGTTCCTTCGTATGCGTTCCCAGAGGATGCCGCGCGGGCCCTCGCCCGCTCGGTGGGATATGGGGTCTGGCGCGCCACGCCGGAGGGGCGGCTGCCCCACTTTACCGACGTCCGGCGCGACGAGGCGGAGGCGCTCGTTGCCTCCGCCCTTGGCGCCGGGTCGCGTTGGCTGGCGCCCGATGCAGTTGCGCAACTACTGTTGTGCTACGGGCTCTCCCTGGCTGAATGGCGGCGGACGGCGACGGCTGAAGAAGCGGGCTCGGCGGCGGCCGAGCTCGGAGGGAAGGTCGTGCTCAAAGCCGTCGCACCGGAACTCGTCCACAAGACCGAAGCAGGGGCGGTAAGGCTCGACCTCAGTGGCTCGTCCGACGTCCGCCGAGCGGCGGCCGATATCGCCGACTCGGTCCGGCGCGCCGGCCATGAGGTCGAGTCATGGCTGGTTCAACGAATGGTCCCGGCCGGAGTCGAGATGCTCGTGGGAGTGGTCCACGATCCGTTGTTCGGACCCGTCGTCGCATGTGGGGCGGGCGGCGTCGCAGTCGAGTTGCTGAACGATGTCGAGGTGCGGCTCACCCCGTTGAGCGACTTCGACGCCGCGACCATGGTCCGGTCCCTGGCAACCTGGCCGTTGCTGGACGGCTACAGGGGCGCGCCGAAGGCGGACGTGGCCGGGCTCGAGGACGTGCTGCTTCGCATCGGCGCCATGGTCGAGAACCACCCCACGGTGGTGGAGTTGGACTGTAACCCCGTGATGGTGTCGCCCGAGGGAGCGATCGTCGTCGACGCTCGCGTGCGCGTCGAGCCGGTCGGGCCGCCTCCGCCCATCTCGGCGCGCCGGCGGTCCTGAGGACGTGCCCCAGCCGCGGCCCGCACGGCCGATTCGGTAGCTCGTGGCAGTGAACGGCGCGGGCAGAAGACGGGTGCTGCCATTAATTGGACTCGTGGGTGGAGTGGCGAGTGGGCTCCTGGGTGTAGGGGGCGGTATTTTCATGGTGCCCTTGCTGGTGACGTTCGCCGGGCTGTCGGAGCACGAGGCCCATGCCACCTCGCTCCTTGCGATCCTGCCCATAGCCCTAGTGGGGGCCGCCGTGTTTTCGGTCGAGGGCGAGGCGAGCTATGCGCTCGCGGCCCTCCTGGCCCTCGGCAGCCTTGTGGGGGCGCCGGTGGGCGCCCGGATCATGGCCCGTCTGAGCGAAGGGACCCTGAAGGCGGTGTTCGGCGCGGCGATGATCGTGGTGGCGGTGGTGTTGCTGCTCCCATGATGGTTTTGGCGGGTCTGGGCATCCTCGTGGTCGGGCTTGTCACCGGCATCCTTTCGGCCTTGCTCGGCGTCGGCGGCGGAATCGTGATGGTGCCGTTCATGGTGTTGGCGCTCGGCTTCGGACAACAGCTCGCCGAGGGAACCTCGCTGCTCGTCATCATCCCAACGGCCGTGGCGGGTGTGCTGGCACACCGTCGGAGCGGTTACCTGTTGGGGGGGACCGGGCTGATGGTCGGAGCGGGAGGGGTGGCCGGTTCCTTCCTCGGAGCGCGTCTCGCGCTGGTAACGCCGGGGAACGTGCTGCAGAAGGTGTTCGGAATCGTGCTGGCTATCGCCGGGGCGCGTCTCCTGCGCTCCGGAATCAAGTCGCGGCGCGCCGAGTAGCCGGGCTTCGTTGGTGGAGTTCACTATGACCACAGGCTGGGGCTTTGGGCCTCTAATGGGTCCCGATCAGCTCTTCGAACATTGCCCGGTAGTGGATCATCGCCTGGCGTGACTCCTCGGTGGTCGCCTCGCCGTTGCCCCTTGCGACCGCGATTGCGTGGGCGGACCGGTACTGGCCGACGACATCGGGATGCCCGACCGAGACATCGGCGGCCTGCTGCTCGAAGCCGTCGATGGGATAGCCGCGTTCGCGCATGACCTCTTTCACCAGCTCATCCGCCGTGGCAATCGCCCGATCGGGGTCATCGACGAAGTCCGCCTTTGCCGCGGTCCATGCCGCATCGTAGCGCTTGCGTGCCACTGCATCGAGAGGTTGTATGTCGAGCTTTTCCCTGCGCTTCGAGCGCGCCAGCAGCTCGGATTCTGCCTCGATCCTCCCATTGCTTTGTTGCACGGCATGGTCGTATTCGGGGCCGTAGTGCTGTCGGAGGGCATCCGAGCGGCGCCTTCCGGTCGTGGAATAGATCAGCAGCGCAACCATGACGATTGCGACGATGACCACGATGAGCACCAACAGTGCCGAGTTCATGTTCCCTTCCTTAATCGACGTGCTTGGACGCGGCTCTGGTATGGGTATCGGCACACACGGGCGAAAAGGTGACTGCGCTCCCATACTCCGATTTGTCCCGTCAAGGTGTTAGGAAAGGGCCATGACGCTCCTGTCGGCGCCAACTTGGCGGTTCCCCGCCTTACTGATCACTCTGGTCTTGGCTGGTGCCCTTTCGGGGGTTGCGGGACAGGCGTTGTCGGCGCCCAATCTCCCTCGGCTCGAACCGGCAACACTCCTGGTCTCGACCGCCCGTGCCCTCGACGATCCACCCCCGGTGTCGGGTGATTTCCATACCCACCTCGACCTCGGGTTGCCCGCGCTTCCCGAGCTGGGGGGCGCCGGCGGGGGCCTTTCGGACCTGCCGGCCGGGGATCGCGAATTGCGGATCTGGCTCTCGGACGACGGTGCCCGCATCGCCGAGCTGCGGGCTACCTCCGAACGAGCGTTTATGAGCAACGGAAGGCAGACCTGGACCTGGGACTCGGAAAAGATGGCGGCGCGCCGCTACGGGGTTGGGGCGTGGATGGAAAAGCAGAATCGGTACCCGCAGCTCGCTCCCCAGGACGAGCGTCTGTTGCGTAACTGGGTGATGGGACTGCCCAGCTACGACATCTACTCGGCCGCCCGCGCCCTTCTCAGCGAGTTCCGAGGGACCGAGGTAACGGTCACCGAGCCGCAGACGGTCGCCGGGCGCGACGCCTACATCTTGGTAATGACTCCCGGCGACCCGGGCACCCTGATCGGGAGGTTCGAGCTTGCCATCGACGCCGAGATGAGGGTGCCGTTGCGAATCGAGGTCTATCCGCGACAGGCGACCGCTCCCGCCATCTCAGCGGGATTCAGCGACATCAGTTTCGAGCCGATCGATCCGTCCATGTTCGCGTTCGAGGCACCCCCCGGTGTTCGCGTGGAAGAGGCCAAGCCCCCGCTGCCTCCCGGGTCCCACTGGGGGTCGGGCGCAAGCAGCGGGAACAAGAGAGCCGGCGGCCCGATGCACCGTCCCCACGGTCTGGAGCTTGAGCGCGCCGATGTACGGAGATGGCTCAAAGAGCATTCCCCATCTTCGTTGAGCGACGTGCGCATCGAGGAATGGCTCCGTGCGGAATGGAACGAGAGATGGCTGGCCGGACACCCCGGGTTCTCCCGCAAACCATTCGAGACTGCCAAGTGGCTCGGCAACGGTCCACCGATCCGGCGCTTCGGGCGTGGGTGGACCGCCGTGACGGCCGTGCTCGCCGAAGATCCCCCGGAGGTTCTGCGCACCTACCTGCCGTTCGAGGGGACTCTGTTTTCGGCGATGCTGGCGGGTAACGGAGATGAAGGCTGGATCGTGACGGGCGCCGTGGACCTCGAGACGCTTGGGGCGGTCGCAGACAAGCTCCCTTGAGCGTCCTCGCCACCACCAGTCTCACCAAGCACTACGGCGACCAGGTCGTCGTCGACGACCTCAACCTGAGCGTTGACCGCGGCGATCTCTATGGATTCCTCGGGCCCAACGGGGCGGGCAAGTCGACCACCATAAGGATCGCCCTCGGGCTCGTTTTCCCGACGTCCGGCTCCGTCGAGGTCTGTGATTCCCCCGTGTTCTCGAGGGCCCGCTCCGACGGTCCGCTCAGGCTTGTCGGAGCCGTCGTCGAAGAGCCCGCTTTCTGGGACTATCTTTCGGGGCGCCGCAATCTCGAGCTGTTCGCCCGCGCCGCAGGCCCCCCCGACGATCGGGCCGCGAGGTTGGCGCAGGTGGACGAAGCTTTGAGGATCGTCGCCCTCGAGCACGCCGGCCGCAAGCACGTCAAGGCCTACAGCCATGGGATGCGACAACGTCTCGGGATAGCGCGGGCGCTCCTCGGCGCGCCGGAGCTGCTGGTCTTGGACGAACCGACCAACGGCCTCGATCCACAGGGCATGAGGGAGGTCCGTCGCCTCCTACGGCGCCTTGCCGACGACGGGGTGACCGTGTTCGTCTCGAGTCATCTGCTCTCCGAAGTCGAAGCCATGTGCGACAAAGTCGGGGTGCTGTCATCGGGTCGCTTGGTGGCAGACGGCCCGCCGGCCAGCCTGCGCAAGGCATCGGGAAGCGTCGTCTATGAAGTGGACGACGGCGACACCGCGCTGGGCGTCCTGAGATCGCTCGAGGGGGTCGTGGTCGAGGACGGGGCCACAGCCGACGCGCCCGCGCGCATACGCGTGCGATTGCGAGAAGAAGTGACCCCAGCGCGGGTCAATGCGGCACTCGTCGGACGGGGGGTTCAGGTCGGCGCCGTGATACCCGAGCGGGAACGGCTCGAGGACGTCTTCCTTTCCCTCACGGAGGAGGAGCCGGACTCCCACGAATGGATCTCGCATGCCGGCTGACATCGTGGTGCCATGTATCGGGTAGAGATTGCAAAGGCCGCGCGCCGCTGGAGGACCTGGGTCATGGCAGCGGGTTTCGTTGCAATCCCCACTCTCATAGTGGTTGCGCTCGTATTGACGTCCGAGCCGCCCGAACCTGGTGAAGGGCCGCCCTTCCTGCGTCTCGTGGAGATCAACGGCGTCTTTGCGAGCCTCGTGGGGCTCTCCGTGATTCAGCCGTTCTTTCTCCCGTTGGCCACCGGACTGCTTGCGGGCGACGCGATCGCGGGGGAGTCGTCGGCGGGGACACTGCGTTATCTCCTGGTTCGGCCTGTGGGCCGGGTGCGCTTGCTGGGGGTCAAGTACGCGTCGGTCGTGACCCAGGTGGTTGCCGCCATTGTGATCGTCGCCCTTACCGGGCTTGCCGTCGGCGGACTTGCTTACGGCATCGGGCCCCTGCCCACACTTTCGGGTACCACGCTGGCGGTGGGTCCCGCTCTTCTGCGCGTAGCAGGCGCCGGCCTCTATCTCGCGCTGGGTATGGCTGGGCTGGTTGCGATTGGCTTGTTGTTCTCGACCCTGACGGACTCCGGTCCCGGAGCGACCGCTGCGACCGTGGGTACCTATATCGTTATGCAGGTCCTCGACGCGCTCCCCGCCTTGCGCATAATCCATCCGTATCTACTCAGCCATAATGCGGTGGCATTCGCAGACCTGTTCCGCTCTCCGGTTGCGCTGGACGGGATCACGCGCGGGGTGATCGTGGACGCAGGTTACATTCTGGTCTTTGGCGCATTGACGTTGGCGCTCTTCAGCCGCAAGGACGTAACCTCCTGAGCACTAGTTTGGGGCCAGCGCCGGCACCAGCTCTCGTCCTATCAAGGCGACCGTGTCCAGATCCGAGTGGTCGAGGTGCTGGAGCATGACCCGGTCGACTCCGGAATCCTTCATCGCCGTCAGGCGTGTGGCGACCTCGTCCACAGTACCCACCAGCCCTTCGCGCGCTTCATGCCTCAGCCACCCCTCCGGGTCGTTTGACTCCCCGGTCCTGTTTAGCCGGCCCCGGACGCGGTCTAGGAGCTCGCTCCGGTCGGTCGCGACCACGCAGCCGGTCATCACCGACAAGCGCAGGCCGCCGGGGTCTCGCCCTGCGCCGGCCCAGGCAGTCTCGAGGCGCTCTCTGGCGGCCCTGCATTCATCGGGTGACCGGGTGAGGATGTTGTACTCATCTGCCCACAGCGCTGCGAGCCTGGCCGATTTCGGCTTTGCAGAACCGCCCACGATCAGGGGAGGGTGTGGTTGCTGCACCGGTTTCGGTAAGGCGTTCAACTCTTTGAGCCGATAGTGGTTTCCCTCGAAGCTGAGAGCCGGCTCGGTCCACTGACGATGGACGACCTCGATTTGCTCGGACAGGATCTCCATGCGTGTGTTCGCGTCATAGAAGGGAAACCCGTAGGCGAGATGCTCCACCTCGCTCCACCCGGCCCCCATGCCCAGCTCTACGCGCCCACCGGATACGTGGTCGGCTGTGGTCACGAACTTGGCCAGGACGGACGGGTGCCGGAAGGTTGCAGGAGAAACGCACGTCCCGAGCCGGATGCGTTCGGTCACCGCGCTTAGAGCCGCCAGCGTAGCCCAAGCGTCCAGTGACCCGTTGTCCATCCGGCCCCTGACCGAAGTGTAGTGGTCGGAGCGAAACAAGCCCTCCAGGCCATTGTCTTCGCAGGCCCGAGCTAGGGCGACCCACTCCTCCCAACTCACATCCTCCTGCCCTTCGATCATGAGGCAGATGCGCATTGCTTTCCTCTCTTCGGGGTTAGGGCTGCTGCCGCGAGGAGTGTAGGTGGAGTCTCAAGACCTTGTGCCCAAGGCCCTTTGGGGCTACTGTGTGTATTGGAGCGGCTACGGGACGTGAGCCGCCCCGAGCGCATGGGCCGAGAACGGCTTGACGCTCGCCGGAACCGATCACTTGCACGTATAGGGCAGATGCTGGGGGCGGACATGGAGCCTGCAGACGAAATCATCCGGCGCGTCGACGTGCTGGACAAACTGAGGGAAATCGTCTTCGAGACCGATCCCGTCGGCAACTGGACCTATCTGAACAAGGCGTGGACCGAGATCACCGGCTTCAACGTGGAACAGACCTTGGGCAGCAACTTCCTCGATCACGTGCACCCCGACGAGCGTGAGGAGACGGTGGCTCTGTTCATGGGCGTCGTCTCGGGGGGTGCCGATTACTGTCAACACGAGACTCGCTATCGGACAGCAGGCGGCGGTTACCGATGGGTTGAGATTCGAGCGACTGTTCTGCGCGATCAGTCAGGTGAGATTATGGGCAACGCCGGCACCATCGTCGACGTAAGCGAGCGGCGCGCGGCCCAGGAACTGCTGGCCGACCACAACCGGATCCTCGAGCTTGTCGCACAGGACGTTTCCCTTGAGGAGATACTCGCCGCGCTTGCACAGTTGATGTCCCGGTACGGGGATGAAGAGGTCAGCGTTGCAACGCTAGCCGATCGCGACGAACCTCTCCTACCCAGTGAATCACCGCCAACCACACTCGTCATTGAAGGGTCGCGCGGCGAAACTTCAGCGCATGTCGGCGCTCCGACCGTGCTGGCAGCGATAGGGCGCCCGGATGGGGCAGTCGAGACATCGTTCTCTCCCAGCGTTCTACACTCTTTCGTCGACCATTTTCGGCAGAAGTCGTTTGCCAAAATGCCCATTCGCTCCGCCAACGGTGACCGGCTGCTTGGTTTTTTCGTCATGCCCAAGCCGGGCGTCGAACGCCTCGAACATGCCCAGCCGGATCTGATCCCGCGCGGCTTGGATCTAGCGGCCATAGCAATCGAGCGTCGTCAGGCGAACGACGACGCGTTGCACCGCGCCCTTCATGATCCGCTTACGGGATTGCCCAACCGCTCGCTCATGGAGGGGCGAATCCAACAGGCTCTGGATAGCGCCCGGCGACACAAAGAGTCGGTCGGGTTGTTGCTCGTCGACCTGGACAACTTCAAGGTAATCAATGACACCCTCGGTCATGAGGTCGGGGATCAACTGCTCCAACATGTGGCCGGCCGGTTGGGAGGGTCGCTCAGACAGGCAGACACTGTGGCGCGTCTGGGCGGGGACGAGTTCGCCCTTGTACTGCCGGGCATCGATGGCATCCGGGACGCCGACCGCGTCGCCGGCAAAGTGTTGGGCAGGTTACGTGAGCCGGTCGACTGCAACGGCATTGTGATCAACCCCGATGCGAGTATCGGTGTGTCGCTCTTTCCGCAGCACGGCTCGGATGCGACGGCATTGTTGCGACGGGCGGACATCGCGATGTATCGAGTAAAGCGGCGAGGGGGCGGTCACGCATTCTACGAGCCGTACCATGACGAGGAACGTCTGAGCGCGTTGGAGCTTGCTGCGGAGCTCGGTCGGGCGATCGACTCCGAAGAGCTGGTGCTCCATTATCAGCCGAAGGTGTCGCTGGTCACCGGAGAGGTCGTTGGCGTCGAAGGCCTTGTGCGGTGGCATCATCCGCACCGGGGCCTCCTGCTCCCCGGTCGATTCGTCCCATTGGCAGAGAACACCGGCTTGATCAAGCAGCTATCCTTAGCGGTCCTGGGACAGGCTCTGGCGGACAATGAGTTGTGGCGCGCTGAGGGCGTCGATATCACCCTCGCGGTGAACCTTTCTGCGCAGCTCCTACATGACAGAAGCCTTCACGCCACGATAGATGAGTCCTTACGGTCATCCTTATTTGCCCACGGCCGCCTCGAGTTTGAGATAACCGAGAGCGCTTTCATGGCGGACCCCGAGGGCGCCATCGAAGCGATCAGCAGACTCGACTCTGCTGGTGTGGCCTTCACCATCGACGACTTCGGCACCGGGTACTCATCCTTGGCCTATCTCAAGCGGCTCCCGGCCCGCTCCATCAAGATCGATCAGTCGTTCATCCGCGATCTGGCAACCGACGAAAAGGACGCCTCCATCGTGAGCTCCGCTATCGACCTGGCTCACAACCTTCGCATGGACGTGATCGCGGAAGGGGTTGAGAGTGCCGCAGTGGTCGAGCTCCTGCGCGATCTCAGGTGTGACTTCGTTCAAGGGTACTTCTATGCCGCGCCGATGCCGGCGTCAGAGCTGCTGCCTTGGCTCCTGAAGGACGACCTGCGCCTAGCTCATAGCTAAGCTAACTGCCGCTCAGGGATCGTTATGATGCAGCGCACAGTAGCTATCTCTTTGTTCGCGGGCGGTTTCATCGGCTTGGTTGCCAGTCGCAAGGGTTGTCGCCTGCGCAGTTGCGTTCGTCTCGATCTTGTTAGTCGCCAACGTCGGGTCGGTCGAAAGCAGAACTGCGTTTCGCCATCCATGCTCGCGCCAGTTCTTTACGATTTGCAAAAAGCCGTCATCGTCTAGCCTGGTCCCCTCCACCTGAGCATCGTCGATGGTGGGATCGAGCCGTCGGGCCGTTTCCTCGATAGCCGGCGTCTGCACCCGTTGGAGGATTTCGTTCACCTTGTCATGGTCCGCCTTGCCATTGGGTTGCCCTGGAGCATCGATGGCGTCCAACACGTAGGGCAGGTCACGGTTGATGTGGGCGCTCACCCCGAGAAGGAGATCCCCTCCGCCGGTAGTGCTTCCGTCCCGGGCGGAATCAAAGGCGATCTTCCATGCGGACGGGACCTGGTTCATACGCCCCGCCTGGTAGTCGTCAAAGGCTCTGAAGTAGTAGAGAGCGAACAATGCGTCTTCGTGGTTCACGAAGGGCGTGTTGCTGAAATAGTTGGGGTTGCTCTTTACCGTACGCAGATATTCCTGAGTTGTCCGCAGGTAGAGCAAAGAGAACACAGCGTTGTGGTCGCAACTGTCCATTAGGGGTTCGTTGCGCCGCTTCATCTCGGCCACGACTGCCTCCACGCACATGACGTCCCCACGCACGCACACGTTGCTGCTCTTCGGGTCCCAGCCGGGTTTGAAGGTTTTCATGATCTGCGACCATGGAGGCCCGGCGCTCGCAGGCCGGACGGCCGTGTTCCCGATCAACGCAACCATCACCACCACGCAGGCGGCTCTGCCGAAGGCGACTGTGATTCGCTTCATTCCAACCTCCCGTTGTCTTTGCCACAACGCTTCGTTGCCGTTTGATTACGGAGAGTATGCGATCCGAGAGAGGAGGTCAAGGTGACCGAGCTCCCTTCGACTAATCACTCGGGGTCAAGGTGACCGAGCTCCGTCCACCAATCAGGCGGCTCAGGTGGTATCTATTTCCAGGAGCACCCTTTGCGGGCAGGTCTTCCCAGCCCCGGGGGACTCAGACGAGACCTACGACTCTCACCATGACACTTACACCGATGGTGATGAGTGCTAATCCGATGACGTCGAACACGAATCCCGACCGGATCATCTTGGTGATCGGCACCATCCCGCTGCCGTACACGATTGCATTGGGTGGAGTGGAAACGGGCAGCATGAAACCGTACGAGGCTCCGAAGATCG
>JALZIQ010000024.1 GCA_030860205.1 Actinomycetota bacterium
GCGGCCTCAGCGAGGCGTTGCGGGACTCCGACGTCTTCATCGGGGTCTCTTCCCCCGGGATACTCGACCCGGGCGACCTCGCCGACATGGCGGATGATCCCATCGTCTTCGCGTTGGCCAACCCGGATCCAGAGATCCGCCCCGAGGACGCAAAGGGACTAGCAAGGATCATCGCGACGGGAAGAAGCGACTATCCCAACCAGATCAACAATGCGCTCTGTTTCCCCGGCTTCTTCAAGGGGCTCCTCGAGGCGCGCGCCGTAGAGGTCAACCAGGAGATGAAGCTGGCGGCGGCGGATGCGCTGGCGGACGTGGTTCCGCAAGGGGAGCTGAGTGAAGACCACATAATTCCGAGCATCTTCGACGAAAGTGTCGTGCCGGCGATATCGGAAGCTGTGGCCGGAGCCGCAGCAGAGACCGGCGCAATCGCGCCGGGCGGTGCTTCAAGAACCGGCCCTACATGGCATGAGTGTGCTTGATCCAATCCCCGCCGCCAACGCCTGCTGTCAGGTCTTCACCGGCGACGCACTTCAGTGACCCCGTCGTAGCCAACCTCAAGCGTGCGACCAAACGCCACGCCCGGTAAAGTCGCCAACGCTCCCTAACGCCGAGTTTCTCTTACACCGAGCAAGAGCCGCCGAGGGTCTGGCGGGGCGAGTCTCGCCGGAGCCTCATGAAACCTCCCCTTGCTGCCGATACTCCTCTTCAGGGCCTCCAAGTGGGGGAGCTCCTTGGTGTTAGAAGGGAGAAAGGGCTTCGCGTACATGGGACCACCTGTCAAGCGCCTCGGACGGCTGGAGATCTTCATCCTGGCCGTCGGACTGGTGGCTGTGCTGCTCGTTGCCTACTCAACGCGTCTGTCATCGCGCTTGGCCCAAGAGGGCCGCCTGCTCGAAGCATCAAGCCAGTCCCTGCGATCGGGGATCATCCTGTCACATCTGTGGCTCGAGGAGGCGATGGCCGGCGACGACACCATCAACCTGCAAAGGCAGGTGTACGGAAACATCTTCAGAGCACGTACCGAATGCCTTGCGATGCTCAACGGGGTCAGTAATCGTGGCCGCACATTGGCGCCCATGGCCGACCCAATGGGGCGCGCCACTCTTGGGAAGCTGTGCGCCCGTCTTCATTCCCTTGATCAGCTAACTCGAGACCGGCTTCAAAATCGAGGAGGATCCCAGGCGGGCAGCCCCGTCGACCAGGCCTACGACGCCGTCTTTAACTCCATCCTTCGTCTGGCGCGGGAGGACCGAGAACATTCGAGCGCTCAGATCGCCTCCAGTGAAGCCACAGTCGAGCGAGTGAACGCGCTTGTCATCGTTGCCCTTCTTGGTGTCTTCAGCGGACTGGCGCTACTTGTTCGCCGCCACCACCGGTCGCTCTCGCAGCTGACGAGGCGGCAACAGCTCATCCTAGATTCCGTCGGAGAGGGCATCTACGGCCTGGACGAGAATAGACGGTTGACTTTTGTGAACCCCACGGCGGCGCGTTTGACGGGGCACGCTCCAAGCGAGGTCATCGGCAAGCAAATGCACGAGATCGTCCACCACAGCCATGCCGACGGCTCTCCCTACCCGGTCGAGGAATGCCCCACCACGGCGACTCTTCGGGACGGCGAGAGCCGACAGGTTACTCAAGAAGTCTTATGGCGCAAGGACGGCAGCAGCTTCCCGGTCGAGTACTCGGTCAACCCAACGGAAGAGAACGGCCGAGTTGCAGGAGCGGTCGTTGCATTCAGGGACGTGACCGAACGAAGGCGATCGGACGAGGCGCTGGCAGTGAGCGAGCAAAGGTTCCGGAAGATTTTCGATGATGGTCCAGTCGGTATGTCGATGGTGGATGCCGGAGGCCACTACATCCGAACCAATCACCCGCTGCGCCGCCTGTTGGGCTACTCGGAAGTGGAGCTCGGCCGATTGAGCGTCCTCGAGCTGACCCACCCCGACGACCGGGAGGGGGACCGAGAGCTGATGGGCAAGCTCTTCGCCGGCGAGTTGGAGACCTACAGGCGAGAAAAACGCTACATCACCAAAGACGGTGGGGTTGTCTGGGCGGCACTCGGAGTCTCGGCGATCACCGACCGATCGGGAGAAGTTGTTATGGCAGTCGGTATCGTCGAAGACATCACCGACCGCAAGAAAGCCGAAGATGCTCTGCACAAGAGCCAGTCACTGCTTACTGAGGCACAACGGCTTTCCCGCACTGGAAGTTGGGAAGCCAGCATGCACGGGGACGAAATGCTCTGGTCGGACGAACTCTACCGTCTTCTCGGAATC
Organism: Actinomycetota bacterium; assembly: GCA_030860205.1. Lineage (GTDB taxonomy): Bacteria > Actinomycetota > CADDZG01 > CADDZG01 > WHSQ01 > JACDDL01. Next base: position 2,277 of record JALZIQ010000024.1, read on the forward strand.
TCACCTGGATCAATGGAAGCGTCGACGGAAACCTACATGGGTTTCGTGCACCCAGACGATCGCGAGCCCCTCCTCACAGCGTTCCAGAACTCGCTGTCAGACCTCAGCCCCTTCGGCGTCGACCATCGCGTAGTCATAGAGGCAGGCGAAGTGCGTGTGTTGCGCTCCGAAGGAAGAGTTTCCATCGACGACGCGGGCAACCCGCTGAAAATGACCGGAGTCGTGCAGGATGTCACCCAGCAGCGAGAGGTCGAGAAGCTCAAAGACGAGTCCACCTCTATGGTGAGCCACGAGCTGCGAGCACCCCTCACCTCCATTCGGGGATCGCTTGGGCTCCTCTCCGGTGGAGTGTTCGGCCCTTTGCCCGAGAAGGGGCAGCGGATGTTAGAAATCGCCTCGTCGAATGCCGAGAGGCTCGTTCGGCTTGTGAACGACATCCTAGATATCGAACGGATGGAGTCCGGGAGCGTCAGCATGAGCAAGGAGGAGTGTGAGGCCCACGGGCTGATGACCCAAGCAAGCGAGGTCATGCAGGCGATGGCCCAAGGCGCCGGCGTCAACCTGATCGTAACTCCGGTGGAGGCGCGGCTGTGGGCAGACTGCGACCGCATCATCCAGACACTGATCAACCTGGTCTCGAACGCGATCAAGTTTTCACCTCGGGACGGCACGGTCTGGATGGACGCGAAAGTCGACAGGGAGGCCGTGACGTTCAGCGTGAAGGACGAAGGTCGCGGCATCCCCCCGGACAAGCTGGAGAGCGTCTTCGGCCGCTTCCAGCAGGTCGAGGCGAATGATGCCCGCGAAAAGGGCGGGACGGGGCTCGGCCTTGCGATCTCTCGCAGCATCGTCCAACAGCACGGCGGCCGCACCTGGGTCGAGAGCACGCTCGGCCGGGGCAGCACGTTCTTCTTCACGCTGCCGGTCACTACGGAAGCGGAGGACGCCAACCAACCTGAAGTCCCGACGATCCTGGTGTGCGACGACGACCCCGCGATCCTCGAGGTGGTGGATGCCCTCCTTCGGGGCAAGGGCTTCCACGTGATAACCACTACATCGGGCAAAGGGGCGATCGCACGCGCCATCGAGGAGAGACCGTCGGCGATCCTGCTGGACTTGATCATGCCCGACATGGACGGCTGGGAGATCGCCAGCACCCTCAAACAATGCAACGAGACGAAGGACATTCCCATAATCATCCTCAGTGTTCTGTCGCGCCAGAAGTCCGGTGGTCTCCCGGCAGATATCGAGGGTTGGGTCGACAAGCCCTTCGATGAGCGGTCGTTGTTCAGGTCCCTGGACCAGGCGCTCTCCAATCATCCTGCGGTCTCGCGGGTCTTGTTCTTCGAGTCCGATCCGGAGCTCGCTCGCCTGCTGAGGGGTAAATCCGAGGCCCAGGGGTTGATGACGTTCTTCGCAGAAGCCGGGGAGGACGTGCGGGAGCTCATCCGGCGAACGAGCCCGGATCTCGTGCTCATGAACCCCAACTTGCCCCATGCACCCGGTTCCGAGCTCGTCAAGCAACTGCGTCGCGATGACGCCGGTAACGTCACCGTTCCCGCCGTCGTCTACGGCAGCGGTCACGCCCTCGAAGAAAACAGCAGCACTTCCGTTGGGCGTCGAAGCTCCGGTCGGGGCCCGCTGACATCCGAGGACATCGACGGCAGCATCACCGAGCTCATCGATCGCTTGACCAACACCGAGGAAAAGGAGCACAGCAGATGAGCGCAACTACGACCGCGGCGATAAGGTACCCGAGCGCTCTTCTTCAAGAATGGTCGGGACGCTATCTGGCCGGCGGCCTGACGGCCATCCTGATATACGCGGCGATTCCGGGAACGGGATTGCTGAAGAGCCTGCTCTACCTGGCCATCCACATATCCTTCTTCGGAGCCCTGGCCGCGGGAATGCGTGCCCATCGACCCACCC
>JALZIQ010000034.1 GCA_030860205.1 Actinomycetota bacterium
GGGTGAGAGTGGCCGACGCGGCGCGGCGGGTGCGGCGAGCGGCCGCGGACATCGCGTCAAGCGCGCTTCGCGCCTCGTCGAGCAACGTCAGGCCGGCAGCTGTCAGCGTGACCTTACGATTACTGCGCTCGAACAGTTGCACGCCCAGCCGCTTCTCCAACTGGCTGATGGCCCGTGATAACGGCGGCTGCGCCATCCCAAGACGCCCAGCGGCCCGAGAGAAGTTGAGCTCCTCGGCCACGGCGACGAAGTAACGCAGCTCTCGCACCTCGAGGTCATTCATACCTCAAGAGTATAGCACGCGACCGACATGGTCTTTCCTTTCCGGGGGGTAGGCGTGCTGGAATAGAGACGATCAAGCACGAGATGCGGAGGTGCCAGTCGGCCGAGCCTTAGCGCCGATCCGTCAAAGTCAAAGGAGGAGATCATGAACCCATAGACCGTCAACAAAGGAGGAGACCATGAACCCAACAAGGGAGAAAACCATGAACCAACTACGCTTTCTCACCGAGCAGGCACGAGTCGTCAACGATATCGGCCTGCTGGCCCTGCGCCTCGCGGTGGCCATCGTGTTTATCGCGCACGGCTTCGGGGATGTCTTCGAGGCGGGCGTGGCGACCAATATCCAGAACTACCGAGATGCCGGCATCCCGCTGGCCGCGCTGGCCGCACCGTACACCGCCTACGTCCAGTTGGTCGGTGGCATCTTGTTCGTGTTCGGCGCCCTCACCCGGCCCCTGAGCGCCGGGTTCATCGTCGTGATGGCCGGCGCGTTGATGTTCGTCCATCGCGGCGAGCCCCTGGTGATGCAGGCGGACGGAAGCGGCGCCGGGTTCGCGTTCATCATGTTGGCGGCCTCGATCGCGCTGCTTCTCGTGGGTCCAGGCCGGTTCAGCCTCGACCAGGTTGTCGCCGGTTGGCAGGCGCGCTCCGCAGGAAGCTCCGATGGAAGCACCGCTGGAAGCGTCGAGGCAAGGCAGCACAGCCGTGCGTGACCTCTTTCACCGAGGCCGGGCCGTTCGGGCACTAGCCGTACTCGGCATCTGCGGCACACTGGCCGTGAATGGGTGTAGCGATCCCGACGGCGCCTCGCAAGAGAACGCATCGCCGCCCGGCCCCGAAGACTCGTCGGGGCCGGGCGGCGACGGCCTGCTTGCTCAGTTGCGCGGTGGTGGCGCGATCATCGTCATCCGGCACGCCGCCACCGACCCCTCCGAACCGGACGACGCGCAGGTGGACCTCAACGACTGCTCCACGCAGCGCAACCTCACCGACGAGGGACGTGCCGACGCCCGAACCATCGGCGAAGCCTTCCGTGAACTGCGGATCCCCGTCGGGACGGTATGGACGAGCCCGTACTGCCGCACCAGGGAGACGGCCGAGCTGGCCTTCGGGCGGGCCGAGGTGATCGACGGTCTCGAACGGCTGTATCCGGAGCCCGACGAGGTGGCCGAGCGCCGCCTCAACCGGCTCATCCGCGAGCAGGCGCCTGCCTCGGGAGATGCCAACATGGTCATCTCCGGACACGGCGCCTATCCGGGCGTGCTGAAACCCGCCGTTCCAATTGCCGAGGGCGAGGCGGTCGTCTATGCCGTGCGTAGTGATGACTTCGCCCTACGCGGCCGGGTCGTCCCCGACGAGTGGGCCGATCTCGACCCCGACGCCGGGTCGGTGAACGATGCCGGCGAGCTGAGCGGGGTTGCCGATCAGGCGCTGGACAGCGTAGTGTCGGTGGAGGCGCGCGAGAGTGGGGCCGCCGGTACCGGGTTTCGTGTCGGTGTCCCTGGCATCGTCGTGACCAACGCCCGTGTCGTGGCGGACGCCGAGGAGGTCTCCGTGGTACTGCGCGACGGTACGCGGCGCCCGGCGCGAGTGCTCGGCCGGGCGCCGGAGGTCGACATCGCCGCGTTGGAGCTCGATGACTCAGGGCTACCGCCAATGCATTCAGGTACCGGGATCTCCGACGCGCGCGTCGGAGATCCGGTGCTCGCGGTCGGTTTCCCGCACGACCCCCAGGCCGAGGGCGTGACATCTGGGACGGTGCGCTCGCTGAACCGGCCGGCGCGGATGGGCGAGGGCGCCGAGCTTAGGGTAGTGCAGACGGACGCCTCGATCGAGCCCGGAAGCTCCGGCGGGCCGCTGGTCAACGCGCGTGGCGAGGTGCTAGGCGTGCTCACGACGATCGCCACGCCGGTTGGCGGGACCAATAATGGCGTGGGGTACGCGATCCCGGTAGACGTGGCGCGCAGCACAGCCCTGGAGATCGTGCGAAACGAGTAGGAAAGGAGAGATCGCCGTGAACAAGACAAGCTTGGGAGACGATTTCGACGTCCGCGTTAAAAGGGAACCCCGGGTGCGCCAGGGACGCTCAAGACTGGAGGGAGCCGCGCAAGGCTTTCTCGTCGTCCTCCTCGGAGGGCTCTTCATGACGCTGGTAGTGATGTACGCACTGGTGTTCGGGCACTAGCTCGCGTTCGGGACGCATGTCGGAAGAGAAGGCTATCCAAAAAGGAGCACAGTCATGCCAGATCGCAGCGCGGGGAACATTCTGGTCGCCGGAACCATCGGCCAGCGGGGAGGCGCGGCTGCGCAACCTCCTCCGGCAAGGCTTCAGGGTGCGGCCGCTCACCCGCGACCCCGAGAAGCCTGGGGCACAGGCCTTGGCCGAGCGAGGCGCCGAGCTCGTGCGGGGAGATCGCCGAGGTGTTCTCGCAGGTTACTGGACGGGCGGTGAGGCCACGGCTGGGAGGGTGCAGGGACTTCCGGGTGAGGTTAGAGAATGGCGATCCATCGGGATGGTCCAGAAGTGGGATCCACCCGCTTGACTTCGGTTGTTAGAATCAAACGCTAATTACCCTGTCGAAGCGGCGGAGAGAGAAAGGAACCGACAAGTATGCGCATCGGATTGCAGATTCCGAGGTTTACCTGGCCGGGAGCTCCCGGCTCCATAGGCCCGAAGTTCGCGGAGATCGGCAGAACGGCTGATGAAGCTGGCTTCGCGAGCCTCTGGGTGATGGACCACTTCTTCCAGATCGGGCTCGTCGGGGAGGCGGAGGAGCCGATGCTCGAGGGTTACAGTGCCCTGAGTTACCTGGCAGGCGTGACCGAACGCGCTAAGCTCGGTACGCTGGTTACGGGGGTACAGTACCGTCACCCTGGCATCCTGATGAAGACTGTGACGACGCTCGATGTGCTCTCGGGCGGCCGGGCGTACCTCGGGATCGGGGCCGGCTGGTACGAGCGCGAATCGAAAGGGCTCGGCGTACCGTTTCCGTCCACGAGCGAGCGCTTCGAGCGGCTGGAGGAAGCTCTGCAGATCGCCAGGCAGATGTCGTCGAGGGAGGTCTCATCTTACGAGGGTTCCCACTATCATCTGGCCGAGACGCTCAACAACCCACCGGCGATCTCGAGTCCGCACCCACCAGTCATGATCGGGGGTATGGGCGAGCGCAAGACGCTCCGGCTTGTCGCCCAGTACGCGGACGCCTGCAACCTTTTTACCTACGGCGGGGCGCAGCAAATCCGCCACAAGCTCGACGTGCTCAAGGGCCACTGCAAGGACGTCGGGCGCGATTACGATGAGATAGAGAAGACGGGCCTGGGAACGGTCCAGCTCGGTCCCGAGGGTATGTCGTCGGATGAGGTGGTAGAGGTGTGCCGTGAGATGTCCGAAGCGGGCATAGA
>JALZIQ010000061.1 GCA_030860205.1 Actinomycetota bacterium
GCGGCTTTTCACCCCCAGAACCACCAACCAACCACCCGATAAACCACCGGATACGTTCTTCGGCCGATGCGGCTGCAACCGGTTTAGCCGTACCTTGACCTGCGTAAAGCGCAGGCGACGAGGAGACCGCAACACGTGCCGGGTACCACCACCCCCATTCGGAGTCGTACGAAGCGTGCGGCAAAGGACGTAGAGGACCGTAACGAGAGGTCGGGCGCCTCAACCGCCAGACGAGCGCGGTCCAGGCGGCTCTTGGCGATCAGCCTGGCGACCACCACGGCTATCGTCCTCGTCTATCTTCTCTCGCCCGGGCTCCGCCCGGATCTGGATCAAGTCGCCGCTCTCCCGAGCCAGCTTGACGCGACCGGCATCCGAGACTGGGTCCTCTCGTTCGGGGCCTTCTCCCCGCTGGTCTACTTCCTCGTCGTGGTCGCGCAGGTGATCGCCTCTCCGATCCCGGCTGGCCCCGTCACCCTCACGGGCGCCCTCGTTTTCGGCGTCTGGGAGGGCCTCGCCCTCAGCATGGCCGGGTCGGTAGTCGGCTCGGTACTGGTCTTCGCCGCGGCGCGCCGGTGGGGCGAGCCCTTGATCGTGCGGCTGGTCGGTAAGGAGACGTTCTACAGGTACGTTGGAAGGCTCGATCCGAAGGGCTGGTGGCTCTTCGCGATCCTGCTTTTGCCCTTTATGCCCGATGACGCGGTGTGCGCTCTGGCGGAGCTCTCGGCGGTTCCGTTCGGGCGTTTCGTCGTGGTGATGGTCGCGGGGAGGCTGCCGGGGACGACGCTGACGGCCCTGCTGGCCTCGGATACCGCAACGCAATCGACGGCGGTCTGGATCGTGGCCGGAATGATCCTGGTCGTGCCGCTGACGCTGGGGATCGCTTACCGGAAACGCCTGGAGTCATGGCTGCTCCGGCGCGCAGGCGCGGAGGACCACCAGTGATGCTTCGGACGGATCACCCCTCCGCCGGAGAACGAGAGAAAGGAGATCGTAGATGGCAGGGTTGCTCGTCATGGTCATCGTACTTGGCCTACTGGGGCTGTCGGTTGCGCTGCTCTGGAAGCGTAAGCCCGGAGGGCGGATCGTGCCGTTCGCGTCACCTGGAGCGAGGAGTGGCTCCGTAGCCTCGTGGCGCCACCCGAGGAGGAATAGCCGATGTCCTAAGAAGACGAATACTCCATGGCGGTGCGGCAACACCTACCCAAACCTTGATCAGGAGGCCCGGTGAGCCGAGACCCGCCGCCTGAGCGTGCACCCTAAGAATGGCAGGTCCCGCTCCGCGGGACGGCGCAAGTCCAAGCAGAAAGGACCGGCTTTAGTATGTACGACTTTCTTGACAACTTAACGATTCGTGGTTGGGTTGGCGCGTTCCTAATTGTTGTTCCCATTACAACCGTAATGGGCATGTTCACGGGTGGATTTCTAGGTAGTTCCGTCGTCGGAGCAGTGATCGGACTGGCGGTGGGACTGCTCGAAGGGCTCATAGCGGTCTTGGTAAGTCGAAGGGAAAGCTGGAGAACCCTTTTGGCGAATGCGCCAGTACTCCTGGCTGGCCTCGTCGCGGGGGTTCTGTTCGGCGGCGGGCTACTCTCACAATTGTGGATGAACCAAGCTTGGATCGCATCGCCTCCGTCGTCTTTCGAGCTGATTCAGCCCCCGATCGGAAATGGTCTCAATGCGTTCTTCATCCTTTTTAATAGCCTGATGGAATGGGCGTTGATCCCGGCAGCGATAGTCTTTAATTGGCGCATTCCGAAGCGCAGAACACTTATCATCGCCGCAGCGGTGATCTATTACGGGATGCGGGTCTGGACCTATGTCTATTTCGCGCCAGAGATCATGACGTTCTATGAGATACCGTCGAGTGGGCCATTTTCCCCGGAGCTTGCGGAACGCGCGCAGCAATGGGTTTACCTTAGTTGGTATAGAGTCGCAATAGATGGTTTGGTCAACTTGTTGTTCTTCTTGGCTGCATTCATTCCTGGTTCCTCATCGGCAGAAAAGTTTCCAGAGACAAAAGATGAGCACTAATCATTTGGCAAGTCTTGTACTGGTGCGCGCTGAGGGACTTGAACCTGGCCGGCATGCGGCCAAGGACCCCGGTCTGCGCAGCTTAACCTACGCCTTCATGCACATCTACGACCTGGCGATCATGATCCCGTTCGGTTTCCTCTCGCTGCTCACCGGGATCTTTCTCTCCGCCGGCACGAACTGGGGGCTGTTTTCCAGTTCAAGAGGCGGGTGGTCAAGCTACACCGATCTCGGAGAAGTTGCGGAAAGCCCACCGATTTGTGAGGAGCAAAATCATGCTATTCAGAGATAAAAGGCAGTTGAACCCGTTTCTCATCGTTGTCTTAGCCCTAACTGTTTTAGGAACATTTCAAGGTGCTTTCGTAGGTTCTCTCATGGGAACATCCGTCATTGGTGCCGTGATCGGAGCTACAGTTGGGCTGGTGTGGGGGCTCGTTCTCGAGTTTATAGCGAGATTAGTAAGCCGCAGGGAAAAATGGAGCTTGTGGGCAGGGAATGCGACTCTATTCCTGGGAGCTGTTGTGATGGGAATCAAGTTGGGCGGCGCGCTACTCATCAGTATGGAGTTGACTGCTGTTCTTCGACTATCGCCTGAAGCAGTGTCAGCTTCGATGGGTGGCCCCGATGTAGGTACGTCATTTGTCTATGTCACGAATGGCAGCATGGAGTGGTTGGTGCTGCCGGCCATCGTGCTCTTTAACTGGCATTCGCCAAGACGAAGAACGATCATGGTCGCCGCGCTCATCTTTTATCTTGAGCGAATCTGGACGTATACGTACTTTGGGCCTGTGATCACAGGCATACAAAGCGATTTTACCGATGGCGTTGCCATCTCACAAGTGCTGCCCGACTTGGAGCAATGGGGCCAGACTGAATTGGATCAGAACCGCAGTCGGAGATGGCATGACGTTTGGGGCATTACTACTTGCGGCCTTCACTCCAATTTCTGGCTCTGAAGAAACCAGGAGGTAGAGCTATATGAGACGAGACAACAATGCGAACGAGCATCCTGATAAGTCCACAGTGTCCGGACATTCTCCGTATGCCCAGGTGATGTTATTCGCGTATGCAGTCTGCGCCGTCCTGACCACAGCGCTTCTGTGGTTCGATCCAAACAGCGGCTCCTTCCAGGATACCAGCGCCATAGTCTTCGTCGCGACCGGTCTCGTAAGCCTCGTCATCGGGTTGCTGCTCATTCGCTCTGGATCTCGCCCTGGCCGCGCTCTGCGCCGTAGCATCATCGGGTTCGAGCTCTTGCTAATACCCCTCCAAGCCGTGCTCAGCGTCCTCTCACTCGTGATCTGGGTCGGATTGGTTCTCTCGATCGTCATTCTCGCCCTGATGAGGCCCACGTTTCCGAAACTGTCGCGGCCCTGGCGTAAGCTCTTTCTCACCCTTCATGTGGGTTTAGCGGTCAGCTGGCTTGGGGTCTCTATGGCCATGGTCGTCCTTAGCGTTACCGGTCTTCTAACGGAAGATCCCGAGCTTCGTCATAACGCTTACGCCTTCATGCATATCTTCGATCTGGCTATCGTGATCCCGCTGGTCGTAGTCTCCATCGTCACCGGGCTCGTGGTCTCTTTAGGCACTCACTGGGGGCTCATCAAGAACTGGTGGGTGCTGACCAAGTTTGCCATAGCCCTTAGCATTCCCATCTTCGCAGGCGTCAAGGAGAACTTCTGGGTGCGTGAATTGGCCGAGAAGACGGCGGCGGACCCCGGCGCGGACCTCGGCGGCGTCGACCTCAAGCTGGCTGTCTGCATGGTCGCGTTCTGTGCCGCACTCTGGACCGCGACGGTTCTCTCGATCTACAAACCGTGGGGCAGGACCCGGTGGGGCGAGCGGCAGCGAGCGAACGACATCGCGACCGCCAAGGCCGCTCGGACGGAAGATCGGGTGACTTCCCCGAAGACTACCGCCCCCTCGCAGCGCGGAGCCACGGGCGCTGGGAGATTTATCGGGAGCGGGGAGGACGCCGGATGAAGACCACGCGCAGAAAGTTCTTGAAGATGGGGCTCATGGGCACGGCAGGGCTCGCGCTGCCGCTAGGGACGCTCCAGATCCCGCTGGCGCGCCTGGGCGCCTCGCTAGCGATCACGAGCCCGAGCGTGGAGCCTTTTACGGTGCCACTGCCCGTCCCCCCGGTCCTCGAGCCGGTGCGCACCGACGGCACCACCGACTACTACGAAATCACCCAGAAAGCGGGGATGCAGGAGATCCTGCCTGGGCTGAAGACGGAGGTCTGGGGCTACGACGGTATCTTCCCCGGTCCCACCATGGAAGCGCGTACGGGTAGGAAGGTGGTGATCCGCCAGAAGAACGAGCTGCCAGTGCCGGTCTCGGTCCACCTACACGGCGGCAGGACGCCCCCGGAGAGCGACGGTTACCCCACGGATCTGATCTGGCCGGAAGGACACGGCGGCTCCTCGATGCCCGCGGGGCACGGCTCCGTCGGAGGCGGGTCGCACGTCTACAAGGACTACGCTTATCCCAATGAGCATCGGGCGGCGACACTTTGGTACCACGACCACCGCATGGACTTTACCGGCCCGCAGGTCTACAAGGGACTCGCGGGCCTCTACATACTCCGCGACGAAGTGGAGGACGAGCTCCCGCTGCCCGCCGGAGAGAAGGAAGTGCCGCTCGTGATCTCGGACCGCACGTTCCGGGAGGACGGCTCCTTCTACTACCCCTCGCTCGACCCGACGCTTACCGAAGAGCCCGGCGTCCTTGCAAGCGCCACGAATGCCGTGTACAGCGGCGTGTTCGGCGACACCGTGCTCGTCAACGGCGCGCCCTGGCCGATTATGGAGGTCTCCAACACGAAGTATCGCTTTCGTATCCTTAACGCCTCCAACGCCCGCGCCTACGAGCTGGCGCTCGACCCCCCTCCACCCGGTGGGGAGCCTTTGGTGCAGGTTGGCAGCGACGGCGGTTTGCTCGAAGCCCCCGTCTACCACGACAGTATCGTCGCCTCACCCGGGGAGCGCTTCGACGTCGTCGTTGACTTCGCGCGCTACCCGGTGGGCACGGAGGTGACACTGAAGAACGTGCGCGGGGAGGGGCGAACCTCCGACGTCATGCGCTTCGTGGTGGCGCGCCGGGAAAAAGAAGAGCGCGACGTTCCTGACACACTCGCGCCCGAGACGCTCGCGCCGCAAGAGGATCTCCCGAACTCCGACGACGCCGAGGTCACGCGGCGGTTCTCGTTCATCTCGGGGGTCTTGGGGGCGATGTCCACGATAAACGGTAAGGTCTTCGACCCGGACCGCATCGACGCCCGTCCGCGCCTGGGCTCGACGGAGATTTGGGAGATAAGCGGAGATCCCGCGCACCCCATCCACCTGCACCTCGTGCACTTCAAGGTTCTCTCCCGCGACGGCGGACCGCCCGGACCGTACGACGCCGGTTGGAAGGACACCGTCTTCCTCGAGGGCGGGACGGTACGCGTGATCGCCCGCTTCGAGGGCTACCGGGGCAAGTACGTCTTCCACTGCCACAACCTCGAGCACGAGGACATGATGATGATGGCCAACTTCGAGGTCGTCTGAGGTGGACGTGAGAGCCAGGTGGAGCAAGGCACGGGGAGGAACCGTGGCAGGATCGATCAACGGAGGAGACAACGCAACAATTCGTTACCTGGCCGCAGGGCTGGCGTTCGCCTCGGAGTTGATCCACCTGTGGGTGCTACCCGGTCAGCTCGTGGCCGCGGTGCTGCCCGGTCTTTTCTTCCTCCTGGTTGCGATGGGCCAGGGATTTCTGGCGGTAAGCCTTTTATTCGGGCCAGGCAAGTGGGCCCTGCGCTTCGGCATCCTGCTCAACCTCACGATCGTCTTCGCCTGGGCCTTGACGCGCGTCGTGAGCGTCCCCGAGCTGTTCGAGCCCATCCGGCTGCCAATAGGGAGCCTGGACCTCGCGGCGACGGCAGTGGAGATCACGCTCGTGGTCTTGCTGGTGAGACTGAGGAAGGATCTCCCGTCGAAAAAGAGCAAGCGACGCGTGCGATGAGACGCGCGTAAAGAAAGGAAGGTGCGAAATGGAAGTTTCATTGTCGAAGGTACGTTGGGGGAGGATCCTGTTGGCAGCCGTCGTCGCCACCGTTACCTACATAGTTTTGGTCGTGCTGGTGAGCGTCGTGCTGCCGACGGTAGTCGCGTTCTCAGGCGTACCGGATCTGGTTGACGTCGAACGGGTGCTCGAATCGGTCAGGACGTGGGTCATGCCCGTTTTGTACCTCCTGACGCTGCTACCAACGGTCTTTGCTGCGACCTGGGCAGCACGCGGATCGGAGGCGGGAGCGGCGGCCTTGCACGGTTCGCTGATCGGCTTGCTCGTCGCGATCGAACCGTTCTTCGGGCTGCTCGGCCCGCCGGCGCCGGTGTTGGCCTTGCTCACGGTCGCTGCCGGCCTCCTGGGCGGGCTAGCCGGGAGTTCAGTGTAAGAGAGACGGCTTTCGGGAGGAAGGAGGACAGCGGATGAGAGAGGAAGCCAGGCTGCCCCGGTGGCTGAAGGCGGCCAACCGCGTGGTCGTAGCCCTGCAACGCCTCGGTCTGGCCCTCGGTACCATGTACCTGATCTCGGTCCC
>JALZIQ010000070.1 GCA_030860205.1 Actinomycetota bacterium
GGTTGCCCCAGAATGTCCTAAAAACGGCGCGAGGGCGGGGACCCAGGTCCCAGACTGCTGCGGTTGCGGCGTCACGTGAGAAGGGGCGCCGGCATACTTGCCGACGCCCCAAATTTGGATGTCTAAGGGCTCGTACTCGCTACAACCTGATGATCACGTCGCCGGGCGGCCAAACCGGAAGCCTTGCCGAGAGAACAGTGAGCCCTTCCCGAACCGCAGGTACAGAGAAGGAAGGACGAGCAGGTTGAGAAGCGTCGTCGTTATGAGACCGCCCAGGATGACGATGGCCATCGGGTACTCGATTTCCTGGCCCGGGATGTCGCCGGACAACACCAGCGGAACCAATGCCAGCCCCGTCGTCAAAGCCGTCATCAGGATGGGCGCAAGCCGCTCCTTCGAGCCGCGCACGACCAAGTCCGGACCGAAGGTCATGCCCTCGTGGTCCTCGAGGTGCTTGTAGTGACTGACCATCATGATTCCGTTGCGAGCCACGATTCCCAGAACCGTGAAGAACCCGACCAGGGAGCCGAGTGAGATGATGCCTCCTCCGAAGAAAGCGGCCAGCACGCCGCCCACCAGAGCCATCGGCAAAGTCACGAAGGCCAGCGTCGCCAAGCGCCAGCTCCCGAAGGACGTCACCAGGATGAGGAGGATACCCATTATGGACAGAGAAGCGTAGCTCAGCAGGCGACTCTGAGCCTCTTGACGTTCGGTGAACTCTCCCAGTAACTCGGCGTGATATCCGATCGGGAAGTCCACCCCCTCGAGACGCTCCTCGAAATCGCGCACTACCGAGCCGAGGTCACGACCTTCCACGTTGGCACTGATGTCGATGCTCCTCGATACGGACTCACGGTGGATCTCGTTCGGTACCGGGACGAGGCTGATATCGGCCACGTCCTCAAGGGGCACTCGCCCGCCCGACGGGGTGTCGATCAGCATGCTCTGCACGTCTGTGATGCTGTCCCGAGATTCCGGAGTGCTCCAGACGTGGACGTCGTAAGCAGCACCGTCTTTGAAGATGTCACCGACTTCCTCGCTTGCCAGCATGGTGGCAGTTGCCCGGCGAATGTCCCCCGGCTTGAGACCGTATCGCTGAGCGGCGGCGATGTCGGCCGTGATCTGTAACTGGGGTATATCGACTTCGAGCTCGGCCTTCTCCTCTATGACGCCGTCGATCTCCCCGAGGATCCCTTCTATTTCTGCTGCCTTTTCGCGCAGCACCTCCAGGTCGTCGCCGAATACGCGCAAGACAATGGCTTCGCTCGAACCCGTGAGCACCTCCCTGATTCGCTCCTTCAGGTAAGTGAGGACGTCTCGACGTATCCCGGGATAGCCGTTCACCACCTCCCGGATCGAATCGACTGTCTTGTCGTAGTCGACGGAGGGATCGACGCTTACCCAGTTCTCACCGAAGTCGACTCCGACCGGCTCGTCCGAAAGGAACGCCTGTCCGATGTGCGAACCTGCGTTGCGAATCCCCGGGATCGTGAGCAACTCGCGATTGGCTTCCTGTGAGATCCGGACCTCTTCCGGAAGAGAGGTACCGGGGGCCGTGAGCCAGTGCATAAGGAAGTCGCGCTCCCTGAAGGATGGCAGCAGAGATTGTCCGAGGAGGGGCAGGGTAACCACGCCCGCCATCATCATGACGCCCACCGCGGCGTAAGCCGGGCGGGGCGACCGGATGATCGGCGCCAGGAGCCGATCGTAGCCTCGCTGGAGCCACCGAACGAGTGGCGATTCCCGCTGCTCGAGGGGTGCCTTTCGCAGCAAGATGAGTGCCATCGCCGGGGTCACTAACAGCGCCATCAGCGTCGATACCCCAACCGCCAGGGCATAGGAGAAGGCGAGTGGCCGGAAGAAGGAGCCGGTTAGTCCCTCCAAAAAGAAGATCGGAAGCAGCGCCAAGGCCTCGATCATGGATGCGTACACGACCGCGCCGCGGACTTCTAACGAGGCATGAAATATGATCCTCGCGGTGGTCGCGATGGACCGATCGACGCTCTCTTTCCGTTGTATGCGCAAGCGCCGGACGACGTTCTCGACATCGACGATGGCATCATCGACGACGGCACCCAGTGCGATCACGAAACCTGCGAGCACCATCGTGTTGATCGTCGCCCCCCTGAAGTACAGCACGAGGCCGGCCGCAGTAAGAGA
>JALZIQ010000078.1 GCA_030860205.1 Actinomycetota bacterium
GTCCGGAGCCCACCAGGCGCTTTACACTCGCACAAAGGTCGGCACGCGAAAATCGTAGGGCACGAATCCGAAGGCCCGGCCGTGCCAGCTGCCGGTCGGAGCCGCGTCGCAGAGCCGCGCTGAAGAAGGCGAGCTGCCGAGCCGATGATCGCGTCGGAGAGTCGAAAAGCACCTGCAAATCCGACGCGCGCGGCTCCCTTTAGCACATACTCCACACCCCAGCTTGGGGAGGGGAGCGTCTAGAGCCAGGAGGCTGCATGGAGGAAGCCGGATTGCCAGAGTGGGAGAGATCCATGATCGAGGACACCATCCTCGAGGCGGAGGGCCGGGCGCGCCTGGCCGAGGACAGAGCCAAGAGCCGGGCACTCCAGCTTGCTCGTGAGCAGGGCTACCACCGGCTTGCGCTGGCCATCGATCGTCCCGAGGCTCCGGGGGTCAGCCCCGCACAGCTCAAGCTGTGGAGCGCCGACCCCACGCTCTTTGATCAGGCGGGCTGACGCCCCAGCCCGCCCCCGCCGGGAGATAATGACTCCCATGCCTCCGCTGCGCCGGCCGGTCCTGACGGTCCTCCTGTTGACCGGTGTGATCGGAGTCGCCGCTTCCCCCGCTCGAGCCTTTGTCCCCTGTTCGCCGGGTGACCGGCCGTTCACCTCGCCCGTTACCGGCCATGCCTCAGGCGACCCGCTCTGGAGCACGAAGGTGGACAAGCTGCTTCGAGGCCGCCGGATGGGCGTGGCCCTCATCGAGGCGGACGCGCCCCTGTATACGACGAAGGCGAGGGTCCAGCGCGTCCCTGCCTCCACCGAGAAGCTCCTGCTGTCTATGGCCCTCCTGGACCGCCTGGGACCGGGGGCCAGGATGGCAACCTCCGCATGGTCTCACCGACCCCGCAACGGCGTGATCAGGGGGGACTTGTGGATCTCCGGGGAAGGCGACCCGTCGGTGACCGGCGGCGGACCCTACGGGGATGCCCTGAGCTTCCGCCCAACGCGACTCGGGAGGCTGGCTCGGCGGGTGTCACAGGCCGGCGTCGAGAAGGTCTCCGGGAGTGTCATGGGTGGTAGGGGGCCGTTCAACCGCGCCTGGTATGCGCCCGGCTGGCGCCCCCATTTCCCCCAGCTGGAGGTTGCGCTGCCCACAGCGCTGACTTTCGAGGGAAACGTCGCCCATGGCCGGTACACTCCGCACCCCGAGCGCCTGGCCGCCCGCAAGCTGACCAAGCAGTTGCAGCGCCTGGGTATCGAGGTGGGCGGCCGGCCCGGCGCCGGAAAACGCCCCCGGGGTCTCACCCCGCTGGCAAGACTGCGATCGGTTCCCCTCGAGACGTTGCTGCGGTGGATGAACCGGCAATCCTCGAACTTCTTTGCGGAGGTCCTGGGCAAGCGCCTGGGACTCGAAGCGGCCGGCGCGCCGGGGACGATCGCCAAGGGCGCCCACGCGATCGAGCGGATGGCCGCCGCCCACGGCGTGGGCGTGGTTGCACACGATTCCTCGGGGCTCTCCTACCGCAACAGGGTTTCGCCGTGGGGATCGGCCCGGTTGCTGGGGTGGGCCGCAACGCGGGGTTGGGGCCCCCAGCTCCGCTACCTCCTGCCCCGGCCTGGAGAAGGGACGCTGGCGGGCCGTCTCAAGGGCGTACGGGTGCGAGCCAAGACCGGTACGCTGAAAGACATCTCTGCGCTCTCGGGATGGGTATGGCTGAGGCGGTCGCACTCCTGGGGAGAGTTCTCGATCCTGTCCCGGGGCATGTCCAAAACCAAGGCCGTGGCCCTGGAAGATCGCATCGTCGGGATCCTGTCACGATCCGCTATCTGATCCGCCCCTGGGCGGGTAAAAACCGGCGCGGCGTGCCACGGGACAGGCCGGCCGGTGACGCGCAGCGGCATGGTTAGGAAGCCGCTTACCCGTGCCCGCGTCCGCGCTAGAGGACTTCTTGGTCCCTCTCCCTCACTACCGTGCGGTCCCGGCGGTTGTAAGGCGAGAAGCTGCTCCAGAACAGAAGCGAAAGCATCAAACCCAGGGCACCAACGACCATCAGGATGATCCCCACAGTGTCGATGTCGATGCCCGAGGTGTCGAACTCGACCGCAAAGGCCAAGATCGCTCCCAGGGCCAGCAAGAAGATGCTCACTCCAATACCCATGACCACATCACCTCCAGAGAGTCAAGACCAGATGGGCTCCGACATACGCCGGAACCCTCGACTTAACCTCTCTTATCGGCGGGTACAGACGGAACTCAACCGCCCACGACTCAACCCATAATAGGACACGCCCGCTACACCCCTGGGGCGAAATACGACGCCGAGGTCAGCCGTTTGTCGTCGAGCACCAGCGAGGTGATCGACCCGGTGGAGCACTCGAGAAGGCCCAACCATGGAGGGACCCTTTTCCGAGCCAGCGCCAGGCGGGAGACCAGCACCGGGGTCTGATGGGAGACGAAGACGGTTTCGCGTCCTTGGCATGCTGCCATCGCCTCTTCGATGACCTCCAGCATGCGCTCCCTGACCTCGGTGAACGATTCGCCCCACGAGGGCCTCAGGGGGTTTCGGAACCCCCACAGGTGCTTCGGCGAGCGCAGCAGGGCGCCGAGGGTTCGCCCGAGGCCCTCGAGTGTGTTGGCGCTCTCGGTCAAGCGTTCGTCGGTGATCACGTCCAAGCCATGGGGAGCGGCGATGATCGCCGCAGTCTCCTGCGCCCGTTCCAGGGGGCTGGCCCACACCCCGCCGACGTCGGCGCCGGAAAGCCGCTGGGCCACGGATTGCGCCTGGAGCAGACCACGCTCCGAGAGGTGATAGCCGGGCAGCCTGCCGTAGATCACCCCCTTGGGATTCTCGACCTGGCCGTGGCGGACGAGGTGGACGGTCGCCTTCATGCAAGTCGCTCGGGTTGTGCATCGTCGCGTAAGTAGCGCCCGCCCCGAAAGCGAATGCGTCGGTGGTTTGGGCGACGAGGCACTGGTGTCTGCATTGGTCCATATTGTCGGCCATCGCAGCGCCGAGCGCTTCGACGCCGGGGCCGGCACATCCCGTACGCTGGCTGGCTACATGACCGACATCCTGCTCTTCGGGGCCTCGGGCCACACCGGACGGCTCACCGCTCGGGCGCTGGCGGACCGGGGCGCAAGCTTCGGCGTCGCAGGAAGGGACCCGCCTGCTCTAGCCGATGTGGCCCATGCGACCGGAGCGCAGGATGTCCGGCGCGCCGATGCGACCGACCTCGGCTCCCTCGTCCGCGCCCTGCGAGGGGTAAGGGTGCTCATCTCGTGCGCCGGCCCCTTCGTGGACATGGGTCGAGCCGCTGCGGAGGCGGCGCTCCGGGCCGGCGTCCACTACCTGGATTCGAGCGGGGAACCGGCCTGGGTCGCCCGCCTCCTGGGCCTTGATGCCGCCGCCCGCAACCAGGGAATCGCCATGGCGCCTGCTATGGGGTGGGACGAGGTCCCCGGGGATATCGCCGCCACCCTGGCTCTATCCCCCCCAAACGGCTCTAGGGAGCCTATGGAGTCGGCGGATCTCACGATCACCTATGCCCTTCCGTCGCAGGCCTCGACGGGGACCCTTCGCTCGGCGGTTCGGATCATCGGCGCGCCCGGCGTTTGGATGCGGGCTGGGCGGCCCATCCGGATACGCGCCGGGCAGACGCATCGTTGGGCCCCGATGCCCCCTCCACTTGGAGTGCGGTCGAGCCTGGCGTGGCCGCTCGCGGAGGCCCACCTGGCGCCGCTGCATCTCCCGCTGGCATCGCTTAGAACGTTCGTCACGGCAGGGCCGCCGGTGGGGACCGGAATGCGGATCCTCCGCCCGGCACTGCCGTTGCTCGCCGCCCCTCGGCGCGCCGATGCCGTCGCTGCACTCCTGCGCCGCTCGGTGGTGGCACCCTCGGGCCCGGACGGTGGAAGGTGGACCATCCTGGCCGAGGGCGGCTCCCCGCAGGGCCACAAGAATGTCGTCATGATGGGCCGGGATCCCTACGGCCTGACCGCGGGCATGCTGGCGACAGGGGCTCGGGCCATGGCCCAGCCCGGCTTCGGCGTGACCGGCGTGGTCGCGCCCGTCCAGGCGGTGGGACTCGGGAAACTGCAGGCGGAGCTCGTCCGCATGGGGGTTGTGACACACATCCAGGAGCGACCCGGGCACGAGGCGGCGACGAGAGCAGAGGGCGAAGGGAGGACCTGAGGAGATGGGCGCACGGCTTCAGTACGCGAAGGTGATCGATCGGGAGCTTTTCTATTCACGAGGGGGCCGGATTCATCCCGGGCTCGTCAACGAGGTGGCACTCAAAGACGGTCAGGCTTTTGCGGGCGCCTTTCTCGTGCTCCGTGCCTGGACGGACGACCACGGCTCGTTCACGGAGCAGTGGAAGATCGAGGGACCCGGGGGGACGCTCATCTACAGCAGCGTCCCGCGAGAGATGCACCTCGCAACGCCGAGCCATGTCGAGAAGCTCGAGGACGAGATCGCAGACCTCGAAATCGAAGATCCGGACCCGGCTTACCAGGCAGTCTTTCTCCTGGACGACGAGGAGGTCGCACGGATGAGGTTCTCCATCAGAGCCTCGTGACCCGGTCCCGCACACGCTCCGCAGCCCACGGCCCGGTCTTCCCGAGGGAAAGAGGTGTGCGGCATCGCCCGTGCCTTCGCAGGGTCGCGCGGCCCACAGTCCCATAGCCGCACAGAGCGTTTAGAAACAGCTATATGACAGAAACCTATAACGGCCGCGCGGAGAGCCCCCCTTGCCTGTGAGGGCGCGTGTGACCCTGGGGATCGCTCTGTCGCTGGTGGTCGCGGGGGTAGCCATCGGCGCCGGGTTGGTCTCGTCCGGCGGCGATCCGCCTCGCGTGAACTTCGCTCGATCTGAAGGGGGGATAACGCCCCCCTTCGACCCGGCCCCCAGCCCGTCCGCCGGCCCGCGGAAGACCTGGGTCCCCTGCAGCGGCGTCACTGTGTCTCCGGATCAGGATCTCGGTGCAGTGGTCCGCGCC
This sequence comes from Actinomycetota bacterium, assembly GCA_030860205.1. GTDB lineage: Bacteria > Actinomycetota > CADDZG01 > CADDZG01 > WHSQ01 > JACDDL01. The sequence continues at coordinate 4,984 of JALZIQ010000078.1, forward strand.
CAGGGACCGGGGGCGACGATCTGCCTGAAAGCGGCCGTCTACCGCATAACCGAACCCGTCACCCCCGCCAACGGGCAGACCTTGATCGGGCGGAGTGGGACGGTGATAGACGGTTCCAAGGTGGTCACGGGCTGGGAGCGCGACGGAGGATACTGGGTCGCCCGAGGCCAATCGCAAGGACCGACCGTCATCGGTTGGAGCGGGCCTGACCTGGTTTCTCCCCAGGCTCTATTCGGTGAGGATCTCTGGCTCGACGGAGAGCCGCTCACGAAAGCGGGCGTAATGGAGAGCGGCACGATCCATGGGCGCGCGCCCGACTCATTGGGCCCAGGTGAGTATTTCTTCGATTACGACTCCGACACCATCCTCCTGGGCTCTGACCCCGAGGATCATTTGATCGAGACCTCGGTGGCGTCCGGAGGAATCGGGGGGTCGGCCAAACACGTGACGATTCGAGGGCTTGTTGTCGAACAAACCGCCGGTTACGGGATTGACGGCAACCAGTACTGGTCGGTGGAGAACAACGAGAGCCGCCTCAATCACACCACCGGTATAGGCGTTTCGGGCTTCAGCCGGATAACCCGCAACCTCGTGCATCAAAACGGAAAGTACGGGCTCACCGCGAGTGGCAGAGACGTCGAAGTGTCCCACAATCGTGTCGAATCCAACAACCTCGCCCGATTCTCGACGGTCAACGGCGGATATTGGGACGCCGGTGGCTCCAAGTTCGTCTTTACCGAAGACTTGGTGCTTCGAGGAAACTATTTCGTTGACAATTTCGGCGACGGCATCTGGCTCGACCTCAACAACACGAACGCCGAAGTCTTCCGGAATCACTCGAGCGGCAACCGAAGGTTTGGAGTGTTTGTCGAAATAAGCTACGGTGTCTCACTCCACGACAACTACATCGGAGCCAATCGCGACTTCGGAATCTTTGTGAACTCCTCATCCGAAGTCGAAGTGGTCAACAATCTGGTAACCGGCGGAGTCGTGCTGCAGCAACAGAGCAGGGGCGAAGGAATCCTTGGACCTCATGTGGTGGAGGACAGCTTCGTGCTTGGCAACGCCATAGATCTGTCAACCGGAAGACAAGGCGTACTGAGCGGTGGAGGTGGTGGTGACGCCATTTTTACCGAGCAGAACAATCGCTTCAAGGACAATATCTATCATCTCCCTTCACCTGACGCCGAGACCTTCCTGTGGTCGAACGAGGCCTTCACGGCCGAGGAATGGGTTGGAGCCGGTCTGGACACGAATGGAGAGTTCTATGCTCGATAGAAGGTGTGACCCGTGGCCGGAGTAGCCAAGGCCGTTTCCGAGAACGACGCCCTGCGCAAGGTCTTCATTCCAACCTATCGATTGCTCGCCCGGACGGTCATATTCTACCCAGGCCCTCGGGTGCTTGCCACCAGCGTCCCCAAAGCGGGCACTCACCTGCTCGCATCACTGCTGAAGAACTTTCCCCGCATGATGTTCTCCGGCAGGCACTCGTCACTTGCGGAATGGGCGTTGCCGGGGACCCGCTCCGACGTCGCGGGAAACGTTCCTGAACTGGATTGGGCTCGCCTCGAACGCTCGCTGAAAACGGTCAATCGCGGACACTTCATGACTGCGCACTTCCCGGCCGCTCCCGAGCTAAGAGACCTGTTGCAGCGCCTCGAGTACAAGACCATCTTCATGATCCGTGACCCACGCGACGTCGTCATCTCGCACGCGTTCTACATCACCCGGTTGAAGCGCCACTTCCTCAACGAACGCTTTAACGACATGCCCACCCTGGACGATCGAATAATGGCCTGCATCACAGGGCTTCCGGCTACCGACACTGGGTCCGGACTGATTTCGATCGGCCAGCGCATCACCAATTATGTCGGGTGGAAGGACGATCCAAACGCGCGCCTATGCCGCTTCGAGGATCTTGTAGGCGCAAGCGGCGGGGGAAACGACGAGACGCAACGTCGGGAAATCGAGTCGATTGCAAACCATATCAACAGGACGCTGTCCCCCGGTGATGTCCAGCGCATTGCCAGGAAGACCTGGTCCCAAGACAGCTCGACCTTTCGGAAGGGCGTAATCGGCGATTGGAGGAACCACTTCAACGACGCTCATAAGGAAGCCTTCAAGAGGGTCGCCGGACAAGAGATCGTCGCCCTCGGCTTCGAGCGGAATCTCGACTGGTAGGTCCTATGAAACGGGAGCGAACTCGCGTCCCAGGGCAAACGGGCGCCGTTCGCCTGCCGGATTCCTCTGCTCTTCGGGTGTGAGCGGCGGATCTTCAAGCCGCAGCGCGAGGGCAAGGAAGATAAGGCAGGGGTAGCCGAAGACCTCGAACGTGTACCCCGTGGCACTCCGGACCAGCAGGACCGACAACAGCACAATTGGTACCACGTCGCCCCGCGCCGCCACCTTCAGGGATCGCCACACCACTAACAACAGGCAAATCGCAAGCAAGCTCGTGCCGACAACCCCGGTGCCCACTATCGCCTCGATCCATGTCCCATGAATCGTTGCGGTTGAGGTCCGGCCGATCTCGGCGAGAACCTCGTAACGCGTCGCGGTCAACAATCCCTTGCCTATGAGGGGAGATTCCTGCCAGACGGGAAGGGCCGCCGACCACCACCCGGCGCGCCCGTTCAAGCCGGTGACGATCTCTTCGGTTTGCCCCCGCAGCACAAATGCCTGCACCCGGCTGGAGTCGTTCATGGCTTGGGAAACCCCACCCAGCAAGACCAGCGCCACCAGCACGGCCGCCCACCGTTTCCTGCCGAACCACAGAAGGGCCATGACCCCGACGGCAAAGGCCGCGTAGCCCGTGCGGTACTGGGCCATGATCAGCGTGATGAAAGAAAATGCAGTGATGAGCTTCAGGGTGAGACGCCTCGGTCCACCGCCGTCCCTGCGAGGGAACAGCAGGCCGGCGAGCGACCAAACCGCTATCAGGGCACCAAGAAGTCCGAGGTAGTCCGACGCGAGGGTTGGAAAAACGCCGTTCAATCGAATTGGAAGGGGCGTATAGCCTCCCAGTCGCGGAGCGACCCGCTCCAATGCGGCGCCGGGCAGGAGGGCGGCTCCTGCCCACGCTGTGGCCATTAGAGCTACAGCGAACCAGTAGAGCACTGCAAGAATGCGGGAAACCGCCTCCTTCCCGGCAACCCGGCAGGCCCCGGCCAACACGACCACCGCGGCCGTGAGATCGAAGACGCGAAAGCCGGTGAGCAAGAAGTTGCGGGAGTAGAACGCTCCGATCAGGACCACGAAGATGTAGCCGAGGTAGAGCCGGTAAGGGCCGGATAGCAGGCGGCTTCGGGGCTCGACCCCCGGGCGTGTGGAGCCAAGCGAGGCGACCAACCCAAGAAACAGTGCAGCAGCAAGACATCCCAGGCGAAAGGCGCCCGCGGAGTCAACGGGATTGTCGACCAGCGCCTCGGCATCGCGCACCCGGAAGACCAGCTTGCTGAGCAACAACAGCAACAGGGGTATCTCGATCGAGAGATAGCCGTATCGGGGGAGCCTGCCCACCCAGTCCAGGGGGATCAGCGCCGCGGCGACCACAGCGCCGACGATGACCAGAGCGATAGCCTGGCCGAGCCCTCCCAGAGCGACGCCAACTCCAATGAGAACCGCCAGCACGGGCGCGCCCGCAGCAACCCAGGCCGCTGCGGTCCTGCCCGTCGATCTATCCGGAAGGGTCTGTGTGCTCACGCGAGCTCCCGCGAGAGTTGCCGGCGGCGATCCTCTGCGGCGCAGGGCGGTGTCGGGAGGCGTAATCGCCGTCACCACTCGTCGGGTAGCTGCGCGCCTCGTGCAGATCGGAGCGGTTCAGGACTGCGCCCAGGATGCGGGCGTCGACCTGGTCCAGCTGCTCCCTCGTGCGCTGGATGGCGCTGCGGGAAGTCCGGGTCGAATCCGCCACCACGAGCACGGCGTCGGTGACCGGGGCCAACGTCATGGCGTCCGCCGAAGGAAGGGTTGGAGCCACGTCGACTATCACGAAGTCGGCCGCCTCCCGAAGCTCGGCCAGCAGCTTCGCCATTGCGTCGGAGCCAAGAAGCTCGGTTGGATTATCGGGAGTCGGTCCGCTGGGCAGCACCCGGAGGTTGGCTATCCCCGGTTGGACGAGCGCGGCCGCCAGCTCGATCTGCCCGGAGAGCACGCTGGTCAGCCCCGTGCGGTTGTCGACACCGAAGTACTCCGCGAGGCGCGGCCTTCTCAGGTCGGCCGAAACAAGGATCACCCGTTTGCCCGCCTGTGCGAGGGCGACACCCAGATTGGCCGTGGTGCCCGATCGGCTCTCCTGAAGGTTGGGACTGGTCACGAGCAAGACCTTCAGATGACGTTGGGACGCCGCGAAGAGAACGGCGGCTCGAAGCGTTCGATACGCCTCCGCCGCAGGGGAATGGGGCTTCTCGGCGGTCACCAGGGAGGTGCGGTTCTTGTCCCGGCGCGAGCCCACCAACGGAACCACCGCAAGGGTCTTCATGCCGGCGTGGTACTCGAGCTCGTCACGATCTCGGAGCCGGTCGTCCAAACGATCCCTGAGAAGCGCGACTCCGGCGCCGAGAGCAAGTCCGAGCAGCAATCCGACGGCGAGGTTCCGCACCGGTTGAGGGCTCGAGGGCGACGTCGGGGTGGGAGCCTCCTGAACGACCTCGCCGACCGTGCTGGTCGTGAGCGGCTCCGAGGAGGCGAACGGGCCGAGCTGCCCCCGAAGGAACAGGATGGTGCCGCTGACTGTTGCCCTCTCGGCATCGAGTTGGGCTATCTCCGAAACGTCGCTGGTCTCCGCCATCTGATCATTCAGCTTCCCCAGCTGCTTCTGGCTGCTCTCGAGCTGATCCTGGAGAGGCGCCACCGAGTCGGTGATCTGCTGCAGCCGATACTTGAGATAGCCATCGGCAAACGCCTGGGCGAGGGTGGCGGCTTCCGCCGGATCTGTAGAGGAGTAGCCGACGTTCAGAACCGAGGTGGTTCCCTGTGCAGTGACGTCGAGGCCTTCGAGGAGATCCTCGGGGTTACCCGAGAAGCTGACGGCTTCGTCTTCCGCGACCAGGTTAGCCACCTCTGGGGAAGTGGCAAGGATGGTCTCTGTCTCCATGTTGACGTCTTCCGTCGGTGAGGCCGACGCGATGGGATCGGGGCGCACCAGGATCAGGGCGTGGGACTCATAGGTGCGCGGCTGCCGCAGGGTCAGCAAAAGAGCAGCCGCAACCGCCAGGATGGTGACCCCGATGATCGACCATTTGCGGTCCCACAAGAACTTGAACTGCCTCTGGAGGTAGAAGGCGCCACTGCTACCTCCTACGGCCTCGCCTGTCGCCACTGTCGTCACTCCCCTTAGTCTTCGGATTGTTGTTCGGACCAGCCTCCCGTACCTACAACCGGCATAACGCCACACGGGCAAGAAAGTTGCCGGCCGGACGCTCCCTCCACTCCGATGTGCGGACATACACGCCTCGACAACCTTACACGGCGAGTTCGCTTACTGGAAATAAAAGGGTTTCCGGTTCGGCGGCTGCCTCCCCGACTGTTCCCGACGCCCCGGTGTCTCTGCAACTCCCCCCGACGATCGGTGCCGAAAACCGCCCCTGTGGCACAGTGGTTGGGTGACGATTCTGTGCTATCACACCGTCGAACGTGGTTGGCGATCACCTCTGGCGGTAACACCCGAGGCCTTCGAGGAGCACTGCTCATGGCTGGCCCGCCGGCGTGTCGTCTCTCTCGACGAGGCCAGCGCAAGGACCGACCGGTGGGGCCGTCTGCCGTCCGGCATGACCGCGCTGACCTTCGACGACGGCTTTGCCGGCCTCTACGAACACGCCTGGCCCGTGCTCGCCCACTTCGGCCTCCCGGCCACGGTCTTCCTGGTAGCCCAAACCCTGAGCCCGGAGGGCCGCGCAGTCGACTGGGCGCCGACTGCGCCTCAGGGAACCAGAACTCTGGACCTCGACCAGGTGCTCGAGATGCAGGCCGCCGGCATCTCGTTCGGGTCTCACAGCTACGCGCACCACGATCTCATCACTTTGAACGGCCACGAGTGCGAACAAGACCTCCGGGCCAGTCGGGAGCTGCTCGAGGACCTCCTTAAGCGCCGCGTACCCCATCTCGCCTATCCGCGGGGCATGCACAACGACACTGTGCACCGAGCGGCCAAGGCCGCCGGCTTCTCTTACGCATTCAGTCTGCCCGAAGGGCCAGAAGAAGTGAGCCGTTACGCAATACCGCGAGCCGTCATCATTCCGGGAAACGGTGTCTTAACCCTGCGCTTCAAGACTTCACGCCTGTATCTACCCTTCCGTCGTACCCCTCTCTGGCCTGCGCTGCGAACCGTGGCCCGGAAGACCGGCCTTGGTCTGCGCCTCGGTCAGACGGACATGGAGACTATCCAAAAGAACTGACCTTCTTGTAGGCGGCCTCCAGAAGCGCGAGCGATGATTCCGGGCTGTTGCGTTTCGACCAGAGCCCGTAACCTCCCTCGCCGAGCCGGACGGACTCCTCGTCGTTCCGCAGGCGCCCGATCGCGTCCGCCCAACCGGCGGTGTCACCCGGATTCGCCAGCAGCCCCGTGACCCCGTCCTCCACAGCCTCGGTCAGAGCGCCCATCCGGCTGGCGATCACCGGAACACCCGCCCCGTAGGCCTCGGCGATGGTCCTCGGCGCGCCCTCGTAGCAGACCGAGGGCACCAGGACGGCCCGGGCGCCACCCAGAAGGGTCGTCGCCCGCTCGGGGGGCACCGCACCGAGGAACTCGACCCCCGCCCCCGCTTTCGCTTTGAGGAGGTTCATCTCGGGACCGTCTCCGGCAATCACAAGACGCCCGAGCTCCGGGCGCCACGTGTCGACGACCACCTCGGCGCCCTTTTCCGACGACAGCCTGCCGAGGAACAAAAAGTACTCGCCGGGCCCCTGACGCTTTGGTGACGGCCAGGTGAAGTTGGGCTTCACCTCCAAACGCTCTCGGGGCCAGCCGGCTTCGACGTGCTTGTCCGACACGAAACGGCTGACGCACAGATACAACGTCACACGCTCGAAGCTCTTCAACCCCCGGTGGAGCGAGAGAGAGGCCGCATAGGCGGCGCTCCCCGGCAAGGAGTCGCGAAAGCAGCGATGAACGATCCCCCGCCACGGAAGGTGCCCCAGGCAGTCCTCGCAAACCTTCCCGTCTCGCAGGAAGGTGGCCGGCAGGCAGAGGAGCCGGTAGTTGTGGAGTGTCATCACCGTGGGAATTCCGGCGGACGACGTGGCGCGCAGGACGGCAGGCGACAACGCGGGAAACAGGTTGTGGAAGTGGACCACATCGGGCCGGTGATCGCGCATCCCGCGCCGAAGGCGGTCGACGCTCTCGGTCGCCCACACCGCTTGCCGAGCCGTCTTTGCCAACCCGAAGCCCGAAGATGTAGCCGCTTCGGGATCCCAGAGCAGGACATCGTGGCCCCCCCGCCGCAGCAGCTCGACCTCGTCGTCGACGACCCGGTTCTCACCTGAGACCGGACCGGACTGATAGCGGGAGTGGCCGATCAAAATGCGCACTGCAACTAGTAACCGAGGACCTTGCGTGATGCTTGCGTGCGCTCCAGGAGCAGAGCGGCCTGTGCAGGGGTTAGCTGCTCCTGCCAACCCTGCGTTGCTCCTTCATTCACAAACCTGATCTCAGGAGAGCGCGCTCGCGTGAACGTCTCCCGCGGCGCAACGTCCTCTTTTGCCCGCATCCTTTCGACAGAGTTGTTGGCCACTACGGCCTCGATCGTCGACTGGTCGAGAGATACTCCCAAGAACTCCGTCACCCCGGCGAGAGTCTGCTCCGGCTTACGGCGCAGCTCTTCGAACTTGACGAGGTGCAGGTGACCGCGGCGTGCGGGCGCGCTTTTCATCCAGTACTGAACATGGTCGGTCCATGAGCCAAATGGATTAGTGGTGCCCTCGAGAAAAGCAGAGAAGAACTCGTCAAAGCTTCGCTCGCTCCCCTGCCGTCGTTCGAGCTTGTATTCGGAGATGACGACGCTCCGCGGGTCCCGGACCAGATAGACGACCTTCCGGTCCCCATGGGAGTAACGATCGTGGGTACCCACGACGCGTCCGCCACCGGGAAGAACCCGACGGGCATTCCTCCCCTTGTAGGTGTTGACGGCATCGAATTCTGCGCTTTGTCCAGTCAGGCTCTCGTACAGCAGAAAGCGCATCCACGTCGAGCCGGATCTCGGGTAGCTCGCGAGCAGTGCATCTTGCGGGGTCAGATAACGCGTTCTCACACGCAGCACAAGGCGTTGATGACCGGCCCACTGCAGCAGGCGTCGTACTCTTCGGTTGGCCATGCAGGCGTCACGGACGTCTTGCACCCGCACCTTCCTCTCTGAACGTACCACTCGGCCCCTCACGGCAAATCGTTCGACTCAAGATGTTAGCGGTGGCCACCGCCTATAGTTTTTGGACTCAAGATGAACACCCTCGGGAAACTATTTCCTCCTCCGACCGGAAAGAATTGTGTGCCTTCAGACCAACCTCTGGCGTGCGTCATCGGAGACATGGACCTGCTACGCCCCCTGGGGCTCGCCAAGATACCTTGCGCCGCCGTCGCGCCGCCCGGCGCGCCGCCTCGATACTCTCGCTTCACCCGGACCGTCATCGACTGGACCGATCCTTTAGATGAATCCGGCGCCCTGCTGGACAGCCTCACCGATTTCGCACAAGGGCAAAGGCAAAAGCCGGTCCTGTTCTACGAGGGAGACTGGGACCTCCTACTCATATCCCGAAACCGCGACCGTTTGGCAGCTTTCTTTCACTTCGTCATCCCCGATGGCACTCTGGTCGAGGACCTGGTCGACAAAGCTCGCTTCAAGGCTCTGGCCCACAGCCTCGGGCTTCCCGTCCCGCCCAGCATGCAGGTCGACACCACAAGCGCCGGTCCGGAGGATATCGACCTTGCTTACCCGCTCATCCTCAAACCCTTGACGCGACGAACCGCCACATGGATGCCCATATTCACCGACTTGAATCAGAGCGAAGCCAAGGCGCTCGAGGTTCGGTCCCAGGAGGAGCTGACCGCTTTATGGCCTCGCCTGGCGTCGTCGGGCGTCGAGCTGCTGGCTCAGGAGCTAATCGAGGGCCCCGAGACGAGCATCGAGAGCTACCACGCGTACGTAGACCGCCATGGGTCGATCGTCGCCTCGTTCACGGGCCGGAAGATCCGCACCTATCCCAAGGGCTACGGCCACAGCACCGCGCTCGAGATCACCTCGAGCGCGGAGGTGGCGTCTCTGGGGGCCGAGCTCATACAACGGCTCGACCTCCGGGGGGTGGCCAAGCTCGATTTCAAGCGTTCCCCCGAGGGCACCCTTTACCTGCTGGAGGTCAACCCCCGTTTCTCGCTGTGGCATCACCCGGGGGCCAAGGCAGGGGTGAATCTCCCCGCCCTCGTCTACGACGACATGGTGGCAAGGACGCGGCGGGGCACGGGGCCGGCGCAGCGCGGCGTGAGATGGTGCCGTCTGCTCAATGATGTCAAAGCCGCAAGGGCCGAGGGCATCTCTTTCTTCCGGTGGTTGCCCTGGGCCCTGACCTGTGATGCGCGGGCAACCTTGGCGTGGGATGACCCCCTGCCCTTCCTCAAAGGGGTCTTGTGGGCTCGGGCGGCCGCCGCCCTGCGGGCTCTTCGGCGTCGCACAGCGCGGGACTGAGGTCCGGCCCCTTGCGCTACGGCCTCATCTCCGACATCCACGGCAACCTGCCGGCGCTCCGGGCGGCGCTTACCGAGCTTCGGGCTCAGGGTATCGACGGGCTCCTTTGCACCGGCGACCTGGTCGGTTACGGCCCCTGGCCCAACGAGTGCGTGGCCGCCCTCGCCGCCGAAGGTGCCGTCTGTGTGGCCGGAAACCAAGATCTGGCAGTTGTCGACAGGCTGCCCGACGCGCGCTTGTCGAACCACGCCAGATTGATACTGGAGTGGACGCGCGCGGTCCTCGACCCTGACGCCGCGGCCTATCTCGGAGCCCTCCCCTTGCAGACGAGCGTCGAGCCGGCCCTCCGGCTGGCGCACGGCTCAATCGAAGACCCCGAGCGCTATGTCTTTCGAGACGAGGATGCCGCGCAGCAGCTGAAGCTCCTCGGTGAGCTGGACCCGGCGGCACAGACCCTGCTCCTGGGTCACACACACAAGGCAATGGCCTACGGGCAGCACCGGGGGGCGCGGAGGCTCACTCCCCGAGTGCCCATGCCACTTGCGGGAGACAGGCACCTGGTGAATTCGGGGAGCATCGGACAGTCGCGCGAGCGCAACCCCTGGGCCCGCATGGCTCTACTCGATCTCGAACACCAGCAGGTGACGTTCTTCGTCCTCGACTACGACCTGGATCTGTGCCGAAAGGAGCTCATCCGCCACGGACTTCCGGCGGGAGCTTGTCATGCGCCCCCGTCGCTCGTATCGCTGGGGCGGCGCTCCGTAAAAAGCCTGGCGCGGCGAGCCCTGGGCTCCGTGCGCAGATCGTAGGTCAAGTGGCCGAGCCAAGAGAGTAGGTCAAGTGGCCGAGCCAAGAGATTTGACATCCATCGCCATTACACTCGCTTCGTGGAGCGTGCCCTGATCGAAGCTCATCAACCTCACGTGCCGGACAAGAGCGGCTTGAAAGTGCTGTACATCCTGGGGTCTTCCAGATCCGGCAGCACCATTCTCGACAGCATCCTTGGGGAGCTGAACGGCTACTTCTCGGTGGGCGAGCTGCGCTTCTTCTGGAGGCGCCTGCTCGAAAACCGGCGGTGTGGATGTGGTCAACCCCTGGTGGACTGTGCCGTCTGGTCGCAAGTGCTCGAAGGAGTTGCGGATCAAGATGTGCACGAAACCGCAAGACGCAACTACAAACTGCAGCAAAGGAACGCAAGTACAAAGCACACCGCAGGCCTATTGCGTCGACGGGTCGGGGAGTTTGGCTCGGACGAACTAGCTGGCTACGCACATGCTACGGCGTCTCTTTACAGAGAAGTAGCCGAGGTCACGGGTGCCGAGGTGATCGTCGACTCGTCCAAGAGGATCTCCGATGGCTCTCTGCTGCGCCTGTTACCCGGCTTCGAGCTCTATTTCGTGCACTTGGTTCGCGACCCGCGCGCCGTCGCCTACTCGCGGCGGCGAACGAAAGTCAATCCGGATCGTGAAGTTCCAGGAGAGATGGGCGGCAAGAATCCCGCCGGAAGCGCCTTCAAGTGGGCGGTGGGAAACTTTGGGGCCGATGCCGTGCGGCGCAAACACGGCCCAAGCCGGTCGATGCGCGTCCGCTACGAAGACTTTGTGAAACAACCCCGGGGGATCGTCGAGCAAATCATTGACATGGTGGGCGTAGCCCCCGAATCCACGCCGTTCGTCACGGACACCAGCGTGCGGCTCGGCGTACACCACACCGTCTCGGGCAACCCGGTCCGATTCAACACCGGCACGGTCGATCTGGTCGAGGACAATCGCTGGCGCGCCGAATTGTCCCCCTTCGATCGAGCTGTGACCACCGCTCTGACGCTGCCTCAGATGCTGGCGTACAGCTACCCCATTCGACTAGGTAAAAGGGGCGACAACTAGAGGCGTCCGCGGGTCGGGGGAGCCGGCGCTTCCTCTTCGACCTCTTCCTCGACCGGCAGTCCATCCTCGGCAAGTGCATCTTTGTCTACGCCGCGGGTCAGGCGCCCCGTCAAGGCGCCGATTGCGGCACGATCCTCCGGTCCTAGACGCAGCAGCAGCAGCAGCCCGAGGTAGACCAGCCCAACCACGACCACCGCAACCGCCGCCGCGACGACGCCCGTTCCCACGCCCGTAAACGCGATTACCGCTCTTGCCACGCCGACCGAGGCGAATCCCGCAACGATGGGCTTCCAGTAGTCCAGACGATACGGATGCAGCCTCGATGCGGACCACACCTGCCCCAAGGGCAAGAGGTTGTTGAGGGCGGTCCCGACAAGGTGGGCCACGGCCGCTCCGAGAATCCCGTAGCGCGGAATGAGCCAGAAACCCAGGGCTATCTCAGCCGCAACGACCGCGATGTAGTCGTAGAACGCAAGGCGGGACCGCCCCGTGAGAATGAGCGTGGTGGTGACCGGACCCGTACCGAAGATGAACAAGACGGAGAAAGCAAGAACGACAAGAGCTGTGCTTGCATCCCGGAAATCAGAGCCGAAGATCGAAAGTATCTCCTTGGGGAACATGACCTGCAAACAGAACAGAGGAAACGCCAAAGTGAAGCTCCACTTACCCATGCTCTTGAAGAGGGTGGCCAGCTCCTCCCGGCGGTTCTGCAGGTAGAGGTTGCTGGCCATCGGGCTGTAGACCTGGTTTAGAGCGACGTTGATCGCGCTGGGGGCCAGGGAGATTCTCTTGCTGGTGACGTATGCGCCGGTCTGCGACAGAGCCGCCAGCGAGCCGAGCAGCACCGGGAAGAGTTGAGCGCGAGAGGTCTCGACGACTTTGGTGCCCCAGGCCGGCAGGGCGAAGCGGATCAGCTCCCTCCTTGCTATGCGATCGGTTGGACCGAAGATCGGCAACCTCCGGTGCAGGGCGAATGTGGCTGCGGCCGTGACTATGATCTCGCCGGCCACCAGGCCCCCGAAAGCGGACACAGGCGTAGGGGCTATCAACAGAGCAACGGCGGCGGTGACCACCCGGATGACCGGTTGCAAGATGTTCTTGACCAGCGCCCAGGCGCGCATGTTCTTGAACGCCTGCGTGGCGTACAGCATGACCTGTCCCAATCCGACGATGGGAATCGCCGCGGCGGCAAGGCGAAGCAGCGGCACCAACGAATCCCCCCTGAAGAACCGCTCGTCCAGCAATGGCGCCAGCAGCAGGAGCGCCCCCGAGATGAGCAGCAGAGCCCCTCCGGCCAGAAGTATGGTGAGGTGGATCGTCCGGCGGAGGCGAGGGAGGTCCCCGATGCCGTGGTAGTAGGACCCTTGGCGAACGAGAATCCAGTTGGCCCCCAGCAGCCCGACGGTGGCGCTTGCCTGGGTCGCGGCATAGGCGATGGCCCATGCACCCAAGCCGGGCTTCCCCAATGCCCGGCCCAACAGGACGTTGAGGGCGAAGGCCCCGGCGTAACCGACCACTCCAGACGAGAGCAGCAGCGCGGCGTGCCTGGCCAGGTGGCGGGTATGCCCCAGCTGTTTTGTCTGCATCCCGTTCGACTCTGGCTGATCCATGGATTCCGATCTCGATCGATGAGCAGGGACACCCGGCCGGAGCAAGCAGGTCGGTTGCTCTCCCGGGTCGGCCGACGACATCCCGGCTACACCTTGGGGTCAGGCCTGGGATGTGGCGGTCGCCGTCCCGCTGTGACTTCCCCATCGGAGTCGGGCGCCTTCCTGCGGGTTGCCCAATCATGTCATAACGCCGGTTCTATCTACCGGAGGGCTCACCCCGCTCCCACTCGACGGGTTCCGGTCGCCGTTGATCGGTTCTTTGCCCGGCGGGGGAAAAAGATCTCCGACCGCGTAACCGATGCCGAGATGATTCGTTCTGATACAGGAAGGGCACGAATGGGCGTGCTCTCGCAGTGCGAACCGCCGTGAGGCGGGCACCCGTCCGGCCGTCAAGGAAGACAGTATTGGAGTCGAAGACAACGAAATGAACCTAACTTCCGCCCTCCCGAGCCCAGGGATCTGATGACGGAAACGGAATCCGCCTTCTCGGTTGTCTCCGGCAAGGGCGCCGTTGATGACGAAGAGCAAGCCGAAGCCACCCCTCTCGAGGGACGCGTAGACGTGCCTCTCACCGAGGGCCGCGAAGTCGTCGAGGGTAACGGGTACTCGGCGGCAGCACCTCCCGTCGCCCCAGCCGCCGTCGCCCCCCCTCGGACCAGCTCCGGGCATACCGAACACCTCTCCTACAGCAAGGCCGCCACCACCTCGAAGTGGAATGTGATCGGATGGCAACTGTTCGCCACAGACGCCCTATGTCTCGTGGGGGCCCTGGCGTTTTCGTATCTGATCCGCTACGGCTCCCGTAGCCTTCCCCTGGGATATCTCCTGGTCATAGCCTTCGGGCCGATTGCATGGGGCGGCGTCTTTCATGCGTTCGGGTTGTACGCGCCCCGACACCTCTCCGCCGCGGAGGAATTCCGGCGCACCATCAGCGCAACGAGCATTGGGATCTTCATGGTGGTCATGACAAGCTTCTGGTCTCACTCCGAACTGTCCCGGATATGGATAGGACTGAGCTGGCTCTTCGCCCTCACATTTGAACTGGTGGCGCGCCGTGTATGGCGCTGGCACATAGCCCGCATGCGGAAGGACGGACGGCTGGCGATGCGGACGCTGGTGGTCGGCTCCAACGCCGAGGCCATGAGGCTCGACAAGACCCTGCGCTCGGTGAACTCCGGTTTCAAGCCCCTCGGGCACATCGACCCTACGTACTCCCTTGCTCCCGATCTTCCCGTCGGCGAGTCACTCGAACGCCTGATCTCCACTCTTCGCTCCAATGCGGCGGAGTGCGTCTTCATTGCATCGACATCGGTGACCGCCGAACAGATTCTTCGGATCGCGCAGGCCGCCAGGCGGGCGGGGGCGGAGGTCCGCCTCACCGCTAACCTGCCTCAGATCTTGATCTCCCGCCTCACCGCTCAACCCATTGGCGACACCATGGCGTTGTCCCTCAAGCCGGTACGCCTGACGGGAACAGAGGCGACGGTGAAGCGCATGTTCGACCTCACCTTGGCCACCCTCACGATTCTGGCAACGACGCCCCTGTGGCTGATGGCGGGGTTCCTCATCCGCCTCACCTCCGAGGGTCCCGTCCTGTTCAGGCAGGAACGAGTCACCCGCGGAGGGCGGACCTTCCAGATGTACAAGTTCCGCACAATGGTCGTGGACGGCGACCTCATTCTCAAGGAACGCGGCATCGATCCCAGCCTGCCGTTCTTCAAGATCGTGGACGATCCCCGGCTCACCTGGGTAGGGAAGATTCTCCGCCAGACAAGCGTCGACGAGCTCCCACAGTTGCTCAATGTCATCCGGGGGGAAATGAGTCTTGTGGGGCCGCGGCCGCTGCCCGCGGACCAGGTTGCAGCCAACCTGGAGCTCCTGAACCCTCGTCACGAAGTGCAGGCTGGGGTGACGGGCTGGTGGCAGATCAACGGCCGCAGCACCGTCGACGCCCAAGCTGCCCTGCAGATGGACCTCTTCTACATCGAAAACTGGTCGCTTGCGCTCGATACCTACATCGTGCTTAAAACCGCCGGCTCCCTCGTCACCCGGAAGGGCGCGTACTGATGCGCGGGGATGGGCCCGGAGGAGCCTCGCCGCAGGAGAGCCCGGAGGGGGATGGCATCGCCGCAGCACACTCGGCGCATTATCGAGCACCATGAGCGTCGCCCTAATCACGGGGTCCGGAGGCCTGATCGGCTCCGAGGCAGCGCTTCACTTTGCCAAACTCGGTCTTGAGATCGTCGGAGTCGACAACGACATGCGAAGCGTGTTCTTTGGCTCCGGCGCATCGACCGCCTGGTCGGTGGAACGCCTGCAGTCCGAGCTCGGGTCGGGCTATAGACATCACGATCTCGACATTCGCGATCGAAACGGCATTGTAGGACTGGTCGAGCCCTACGGAGCCGACATTTCAGTCGTGGTTCACACCGCCGCCCAGCCATCCCACGACTGGGCGGCGCGCGAGCCGTTCACCGACTTTGACATCAACGCGGTGGGCACACTCAACCTCCTCGAGGCAACTCGGACACACGCGCCGGAGGCTGTTTTTTTGTTTACATCGACCAACAAGGTCTACGGAGATACCCCCAACCGGCTGCCGCTGACAGAGCAAGCAACCCGCTATGAAATCGATTCTGGGCACACCTACGCAAACGGTATCCGCGAGGACATGTCCATAGACAGCACACTTCACAGCTTGTTCGGGGCATCCAAGGTTGCCGCCGACATCGTCGTTCAGGAGTACGGGCGCTATTTTGGGATGCGCACCGCTTGCTTCAGGGGAGGGACCCTCACCGGTTCTCGGCATTCGGCTACAGAGCTTCACGGATTCCTCGGTTATGTGATGCGGTGCACGATGACCGGCAGTCCCTACAAGGTGTTCGGTTACAAAGGCAAGCAAGTCCGAGACGCCATCCACAGCAATGATCTCGTCAACGCCCTTGTCAGCGCCTTCCAGGCGCCGCGCAGCGCAGAGGTCTACAACATCGGGGGTGGGCGCTTCAGCAACTGCTCGGTTCTGGAAGCCATCGAGATAAGCCAGAAGATTGCCGGCGAGGAACTGGAATGGTCGTATGTCGACCAGAATCGAGTGGGTGACCACATCTGGTGGATCGGCGACAACGGGAAATTCCAAGCCCACTATCCGGAATGGAAGATGGAATACGACGTCGACCGAATACTGAACGACATCTTTGAAGCCAACCGCGACCGGTGGAAAAGATGACCGACAGCGGCAAGCTGAATATCGTCGGCGTCCTCATCGACGGCGTCGACTACGACAGCGCGGTTAAGCGAATAACGTCGGCAGCCCTCGAGGAGCGACCTTATTCTGTGTCCGCCCTGGCAGTACACGGCGTGATGACCGGTGTGGGTGACGCCGAGCACCGCTACCGGCTGAATCATCTCGACCTCGTGACGCCCGACGGGCAGCCGGTGAAATGGGCCCTCAACCTCCTCCACAAAACCGGGTTGAGCGATCGCGTCTACGGACCAACCCTCATGCTCAGGTTGTGCGCCGAGGCGGCGCGCCAAAAGCTCCCCGTATATTTCTACGGCAGCAGTCGGGACGTGCTCGACGACTTGGGGAGCCGGCTGAAGGAGCGCTTTCCAGGCCTTGTCGTGGCCGGGGCCGAACCGTCGAAGTTCCGCACCACCTCGCCGGAGGAAAAGCAGGCCATCGCCGCCCGGATCCGCTCGTCGGGCGCCAAGCTGACGTTCGTCGGGCTCGGATGCCCGCGGCAGGAAACCTTCGCCCACGAATACCGCGACGCCCTCGGGATGCCCGTGATCGCCGTGGGAGCGGCGTTTGACTATCACGCCGGTCATATGGAGGAGCCTCCCATGTGGATCCAGAAACGCGGGCTCCAGTGGCTGCACCGCTTGCTGCAGGACCCCGCCCGCTTGTGGAAGCGCTACCTGCTGCTCAACCCGGCCTATCTGTCACTCCTCGCACTCCAGGCGCTCAGGTTGTGGAGGCCCGACCCCAACCGGGTCGAACGCCCGCCTCATGAGATGCTCTACGGCTGACCTGTGGCCTTTGTAGGGACCGCCGGTGCATCGAAGCGCCCGGCCCCGCTTCCTCCGGCATCGAGAGTTAATCCGCTTCCCCAGGTAATATGTGGTAAATCTTGGCTTTCCTCACAGGAGGACCCGCAATGCGAATTGGAGTAATCGGAACCGGCCACGTCGGACTCATCACTTGCGTCTCGCTGGCTGCCATCGGCCACGAGGTCGTCGGTGGGGACAATGACCCAGAAAAGATAGCCCTGCTCGAGAGAGGTGTGGCTCCTTTCTACGAGCCGGAGCTGCAACCCATGCTCGAGCAGCAGCTCAAAGAAGGGCGCCTTACCTTCACCGCCTCCCCCGAGGAAGCCGTCAAGGACGCCCCCGTGGTATTCATCTGCGTCGGAACACCACCGCGGGTGACCGGAGATGCCAACCTGGTCGCGGTGGAACAGGCGGCACGCTCGGTTGCCCCCCACATCGCCGACCGGGCAGTCGTGGTGGAGAAGTCGACCGTACCGAGCGGTACCGCCCAACGTCTCAAGCGCACCCTGCAGCGGGGCCGTCCGCAGCCTGAAGATCACCTTCAGGTCGTCTCGAACCCGGAGTTCCTGCGAGAGGGAAAGGCCGTCTACGATTCGATGCATCCGGAGCGAATTCTGGTCGGCGGCGAAGCCGAATGGGCCTTCGAGGCCATGCGAGAGGTATACAAGCCGCTCACCGACAAGGGCTATCCCCTTATCGAGACGTCCATCCCAACGGCCGAGCTGTCCAAGCACGCTTCTAACGCATTCCTGGCAATGAAGATCTCGTTCGCGAACGCACTTGCGCGCATATGCGAGAAAGCCGGGGCCGACGTTGTCGAGGTCGCGGACGCAATGGGAGCCGACGCCCGCATCGGCAGGGCCTTCTTGAATGCCGGGATGGGCTACGGGGGCTCCTGTTTTCCCAAGGACGTACAAGCCTTCGAACATCTCTCGAAGCGTCTGGGCTATGACTTCCGTCTGCTGCAGGAGGTGGCGCGCATCAACGCAGAGGCCATCGACTCGACGCTCGACAAGGTCCGCGACGCGCTATGGAACCTCGAGGGGAAGACCGTCGCCCTTCTCGGGTTGGCTTTCAAGCCTGGGACCGACGACGTGAGAGAGGCCCCCGCCCTGGCGCTCGGAGCCAAACTGTTGGCCGAGGGCGCGACGGTGACCGGATACGACCCCCTGGCGGCGGCCAACGCCAAGGAGGTCCTGCCCGAGCTCCATATCGCTCAGGATCCCCTCTCCGCGGCCGCCGGTGCGGACTGCGTGGTCATCTGCACCGAATGGCCCGAGATTCGCGACCTCGACGCCCTGGAGTTGAAAGAGGTCATGGCCTACCCGGTGGTGGTCGACGGACGAAACGTGTTCGACTCCGAGACCATGGCCGACCACGGTTTCCTCTACTATCCGACCGGACGCCCGGCGCCGATCTAAGGCCGGTCAGCGTTGCGTAAGAAGGGGATAACGGTACCGGTGAAGCAGCGGGGCATCCGTCAGAGTCGTCAGCAAGTTGCTGCTGAGCGATAGACGCTTCGTCCATTCCGTGTCGGGCTTCAGCGTGACATCACCGGCATTGAAGCGGGTGGGGTTCCCTCCGGCCATGTGATTGGGCTGGAGTGCAACCGTGTGGGTCGCGGTGAAGGGCAGATCGTCCGGCATCTCACCGGCCATCCTCGCAATTTTCTCAACCGTGGCCGCGGGCGCGGCAACGAAATCCTCGTAGCGAATCAACATGGAGCGGTGAGGACCGAATCGCCGCCGCACCAGCTCAGCGCCTCCGTTCAGCTCCAGCCAACCGAACGCGCTGTAGAGCGAGCTGTGGCGAGGCATCTCCGCATCGGTCGCGCCCTGTAGGTCGAGGGTCGCCTTCCTTCGCTGCCACGAGTAGGCCACCGCCCTCGGGTCCCGCACGAGATGCACAAAGTAAGGGTCTACCCCCGGCAACACACCGAGCAGAGCCGCGTCCGAGGGCCGTTTGGAGGAGTCCACGACGACCTCTGCGCCCGCAACCTCCCCGATCCCCTTGTAGAGGGCGGCCGCCACCGGAGCGTATGCATCGAGCGGCTCCCATCCCGTCGGGACCCAGCCCAACCGCAACAACCTCGGCGTGTGCCGGGTTCGGACCGCCTGCTGTTGCCACGCAACGACCTGCCGGGGGTCGGGCCGATCCTCCACGCGGCCGTAAGCCGCGGCCCACACGTCTGCCCAGAACGGACACTCCCGCAGCGGCTTCCCGCAGCCACAAAGCCGGTCCTCGAGGAGACCCCGTTCCCAGATGTAATGCAGCTCCCCGGCGGAAACCCACCCTTCGAGCGCGCCCAGCACGCTGTCGAGAATCGTGCTTCCGCTTCGGGTCCACCCCATGATGAAGAGAACTTTCGTGGACGGATAACGTTCGGGCGTCTCGATCGAGCCAGCCAACTCATATCCTCCTCGAGCGCCGTATCACCGTGGGCGGGGGTGATCTTGCGGGGCGAACCGAGGAATGGCCGACGGCGTCCTTCGCGCTTGTCCTTTCGGGTGGGCTTCCGTAGGCGACGATGATACTCAACCCCGGCGGCTATCCCAGGCGCCATGCGGGCGCACGCGGCAGTCGGGCCGTCAAATCCGGAGGGTTAGGGGGGTAGGACCCTAGGGTGCATCCTATGGACGAGACCCTCATCCAGCTCTCGCCCTCGAGCGCGAGCAACTTCAAGAGCTGCCCGTTGCTGTTCAAGTACCGAAACATCGACCGGTTGGTCGAGCCCCTCTCGACCCGACAGGCGGGCGGCTCGCTGGTGCATGCGGTGCTCGAGAAACTCTTCACGCAAGAAGCGCCGGCACGCACCACCGAGCGCGCCAACGAATTGCTGGATGCGCTGTGGACGGAGCTTCGGCAAGAACCAGAGTGGCGTCCAACCGAGCTCGATACCGAGGACGAGATGGGCTGGATAGAGGGCAATCGCAAGCTGTTGTCGAACTACTTTCTGCTCGAGGATCCGTCCACACTGGACGCCGCCCGGCTCGAGTGGTGGGTTGAATACGAGCTCGGCGACGTCCAGCTGCGCGGCGTCATAGACCGCGTCGAGGAAAGGGCCGACGGCTCCTGGATCCTGACCGACTACAAAACCGGCCAGGTGCCCGGGGCCGCTCGAGAGCAGTCGGCCAGCCTCGGCCTGCGCTTCTATGCACTCGTGTGCTGGCGCGCTTATGGAATCATCCCGGGGGAACTGCGCCTCGTCTACCTCGCCGATCCGGCAGTGCTTACGTGGCGTCCCACAGAGCGCACGCTTCTTGCCTTCGAGCGGCAGATGCAGGCGCTCGCCAAGGCCGTTCGGCGCGCCGCCGACACCGGCGACTGGCGCCCTCGCCCATCGCCGTTCTGCATGTCGTGCACCTTCCAGCATCGTTGCCCTGCCTGGAACGAAAGCGTCAGGGGCTCACAGGCCGTCTAGAGCCAAATCTATCTATTGCTCCTGCCAGGTCGGTAAGCGGGCTCCGGCATTGACAGCCCACCCCACGCGTTCTCTCATTGTCGGTCGTGATCGATGCGGAGGGTGGAAAAGCCGCTCGGACACCGGATAAGTGTGGCTCACCGCGCCGAGGATGGATCTGGTGCCCGCAACCACATCATGGTGTGGTTCAAGCCCTGAGTTCGCTACTCGGCGCGCCCAACCACACGATCCAGAGCCGCCGACGGCCATTGCACCCAACGCAGGGCAGTGGGCGGTTCCAAATGCGTCGAGAGCCCGTTTTTTTAGGGGACCACCTAAAGCCTGCGTGGCCCGAGAAGCGGGCTCCCGCAAACGGCTAGGAGTTGCGGGCGAGCATCCGGGTGATCTTCGTGCCGCAGACCGGGCACTTGCCCTGGGCGGCTTTCGTCCCGTTCTTCAGCTCGATCTCTTCGCCCTCGAAGTCCCGCTTCTCCCTGCATTTGACGCAGTACCCGTTGTAGGTGTCGGCCATGATTTTGGCTCCCTTCCAAGAGATTCCTCGGCGCCCCTCGGGGCGCGCACCCGTCTATCCTGCCACCTCCGATGCCGATCGGCGGGCTTTTCGACTACAGTGAGTAGTCAAAAGCCCCAGTCCGGGCGGATTTCTCGGCCTGGAACCCGGTTTGCCGGTCCGGCGACGGCAGAGATTCACGCGGCCAGAGAGGCCTTGGGTCTCCCGTCCCCCCTCCCAGTGCCGGGGTCGTAACCGCCCGAGGCCCACCGCCGCGGCGCACCCCTGTACCTCGCGAGGAGGTACAGGCAGATCAGGGCAGCCGTGAGGGCCAAGATCTGGCTGCCGGTGAGGCCCAGATATCGCCGATCCACCCGCAGGAAATCCGTCACCATCCGGGCGGTCCCGTACCAGATCACGAAGACGATGGCGAGGAGGCCCCCCCGGCGGCGGCGCCCCGCCAGCCACATCAGAAACCCGAGAAGCAACAGCGTCGAGAGGAGGTCGTAGAGAGCGGTCTGGTGCACAGTGACGTCGAAGCAGCCGAGCGACGGGGCGCCCTCCCTTTGGACCGCCCCCCGATAGGCGGCCGCGTCGATGGGGGGCCCGCCGCCGGCCTCTCCGAGGCAACGCCACCCCAGAGGCGAGGTCGTCTGCTTACCGAGGTGGTCTCCGATCACCAGATCGCCGATCCTGCCGATGAAGATCCCGAGCGCCAGGCCGGGTGCGACCACGTCCATCGCACCCCAAAAAGGGATCCCGTGACGGCGCATGTAGGGGATCGAAGCCAGCACCGCGCCGGTAATCCCGCCCAGCAACGAGATACCACCCTCCCAGACCTTGAATACACCGAGCGGGTCGCTTCCGCCGTCGGTGACACTGGAAACGTGGCCGAGCACGTAGCCGATGCGCGCCCCTGCGATGGCGCCGACCATCGCCCAGAACAGCCCGTTCCAGATGTCGGCCTCCTCAGGTCCCCCGTACTTGCGCGCCACGTACACTCCGAGGCGCGCTCCGACCAGGACGCCGAGCGCGATTCCGATTCCATGGGGGGATACAGCGAGGGGGCCGATCTCGATGCGGGGAAGAATGACCCAGGCCAGAGGGTCAACGCCGAGCCTTACCGGCGCGCCGAGCATCACGGTGGCATCCGTCCGGAGTCGACGAAGCAGCGATGCGTGACCGGCATCTTCTGGGCGAAGAAGGTTTCCACCGCCTCCGCGTAGGCTCGAATCTCGTACTGCGC
The DNA here is from genome assembly GCA_030860205.1 of Actinomycetota bacterium. Lineage (GTDB taxonomy): Bacteria > Actinomycetota > CADDZG01 > CADDZG01 > WHSQ01 > JACDDL01. The sequence continues at coordinate 27,355 of JALZIQ010000078.1, forward strand.
TGCAGAGGCATTACGAAGCGACAGGAAGTTCATCAGGGAGCGGGCGTTCACCGTCCAGTAAAATTGAGTGAAGACACCGAAGGGAAGCAGGGCGCGCGCCAACTCCTTGGCCACCCCCTTGTCCATCAGCGCCTGATACTCGGCGTAGAGCTCTTTGTAAACGCGCTCGAAGGTTGCGATCGTCTCGTCGGCGAGGGCAGGGTCGACGGGCTCGAACGAGTACGAGCCGGGCTTTCCCACTTGCGAGCGGACCGCCTCAGGTTCAGGTATGTAGAAATCACCCTCGAGCTGGTGGTATCTGCCGGATTCCTCGTTGAAGGAAGAGAAGCGATGTCTGAACCATTCGCGCGCCACGAAGATCGGCGCCCGGACGTGGAAGCGGAACGAGTTGTGCTCGAAAGGACTGCCGTGACGCTCCCGCATGAGGAAGCGGATGAGCCCGGCGTCCTTGTCGCCCATAACCTCCTTGCGCACGGCAAAGCTCACGCGGGCCGAATTCACCACGGATAGATCGGTTGCCATAGCATCGTCGAGTTGCACAAAGCCGTGATCGAAGAGCCGGATCTGGTGGGCTTCGGAAGCCTCGATTTGGGTCATGGTGGGATTCTCCCTTATGTGACACCTTCGGCTCTAGCGGCCCAGGATACGGTCCTCGGCTCCGGGCGCAACGTAGGCCAGCCGACCCGCACAGACCACGGCCACTACCGGAGGGATGTGCGGGCCGGCGAGATCCGGCGCGCCCAACACCACTGCATCGGCGCGACCATCCAACTCCAGCCGGCCGACGCATCCATCGAGGCCCAGGGCGCAAGCGGCATTGACGGTCGCCGCCCCAAGTGCCTCCACAGGGCTCAGTCCGAGGGTCTCGCAGGCAAGCTCCATTACGTGCAGCATGCCGGGAGCACCCGCCACGGGGCCTGCGTCGCTGCCCAACGCCACCGCTGCCCCCGCCTCGAGCAGGGCGCGGGCCGAAGGGTGCCTGCTCTGTCCGACGGCCAGAGTGGAGGCAGGCAGGAGGACGGCCATCGTGTCGCTGGATGCAAGATCGTCGATCGCGTCGAGCGATGTGTGGTTGAGATGGTCGGCCGTAGCCAGGCCCCATCGGGCGGCAAAGGCCGCCGTCTGATTGTCGGCGAACCGGTCGGCGTGGATTCGCATTCGCAAACCGAGCTCATGTGCTGCTCGGGTTAGGCGCGCCGCGTGCTCGAGAGCAAAAGAGAACAGCTCGACATGGACGTCGCAGGCGGAAGCAAGGGCTTTGCGCGCCACCTGGGGCAGCAGGGAGGTCGCCGCCTCTCCCACCCATTGACCCTGGGATTTCCCCGGAGGCACTGCATGGGCGGCCAGGCATGTCGTGGCAACACACTGCGGCACCCGCGCCGCCAGGGCTTGCGCCAGCCGCAGGTGCCGGAGCTCCCCGGCAACCGAGAGTCCGAGGCCCGACTTCATCTCGAAGCAGGTAGTGCCCCCGGCGAGCATCCCGGCCGCAAGGTGCTCGGCGAACGCGATCACTGCGGCGTCGTCTGAGGCTGCCAGCGCGGAAGCGCAGGCGAAGACCCATTCGGGACCGTGTTCGGAGCCCGGCGCCGAAGCCACGTAGGGGAGATGGGTGTGGGCGTCGACGAACCCCGGCACCACGGTGCAGCCTTCGGCGTCGACCTCGATATCGGCGCGCCGCGGCGCGCCGATATCGGCTATGCGGCCGTCAGAGCAAAAGAGTGAAAGTGAATCGGACGCGTTCGGCTGCTCGGCGCCCATTGCCGTTCCCCGCAACGGCCCCCGGCCCCGGAAGGGAAGGAGGGCTGCTCCGTTCCTGATCGTCAGGGTCGATATATGTGGCCGGCCCGTGGTGAAGGGCTGAAGAAACGAGCGTCTAGCTGGCGATCCTCCGCCTCGTCGCAGCCGCCCGGCCCTTCGTCCGTTCAACCGCCGCCGCGCCCTGCTTCTTGGTGACCTCCGTGGTGGCGCGAGCCGCCTTGCGGGAGGCATCGGCCGCCTTGCGGGCCTGCTTGCGGGTTTTCTTGAGCTCACGTGACTTGACGATGCCCGACACTTCCTTCTGGCCCCTCCCCCAGGCGATGTCGAGCAGACTCGACGCTGCTGCGGCGGTTGTGGAGGCCGCTGCTGCGGTCGCCTTGGCCGATTTAGACGTCGCCAGCGCCGCTGCACGGGTGCGCTTCGCCTCGCGCGACCTGGCGAGGTCCTTCCGCGTTCTGCGCACAGACTTCATGCTCTTCTTCTGGAGATCGCCCACATTCTTCATGAGCTTGGTTCTCTGCTTGCGGGCCTTCTTCTGCTTGCGCCGGATCGATCGGTTCGACATGGTTCCTCCCTGAGCCTGGGCTGTGTCCCAAAGAGTACCCGACCCAACCCCCGCGCCGCATCCGCCCGACAACGGAGCCGACAACCTGGATGGCGATGGTGCCCTTCGGGAACGCTGCTGAAGCGCGCTCGAGTTAGGTCGTGTCTAGGGAACGCCGGCGGCCGGCGGATCCTCGGGTGAGGTCAGCTCGAGCCCCAACGCGTTGAGCACACCGGCAACCTCCAGAGCGCTCCATCCCCGCTCTCTCAGCTCCTGGGCGAGCCGGAGCGTTACATCGGCGAGCTCTTCCTGTTCGAAAGACTCGTACCCGTCGAGGAAGCCTCGCGCGTAGTCCCACGACACATATTGGTCGGGGTCGGGGTCGTAGGCCGGCTCGTGCACGGGCGATTCTCCCGCGTCGAGCAGCTCCTTGAGGTTTCCGGCCAGGAGGTCCCAACCGAGGTAGTGATCCTCCTCGCAGTCGGGGCAGTAGAACACCGCACCTTTGATGCCCTTCGGACGAAGCACCTCCCTGAGGACCTCGACGTCGATGAGATCCTGCTGGAGGGCGACGCGCTCGTCTTCGTCCAGGGGTGCCTCGTCGTCGAGGGGATGGTCGTCTTCCATCGCGCCATGGTAAGGCCCTTGGCAACGAGCGCCGCGAAATGCCAGGGCGTCGAGGAGGCGGCCAAGCCGTGCCGGCAAATGGATCTTCACCCCGTTCCCAGTCCGAGGTAAAGGTCGATCACCTGCTCACCGAGCAGAACCGACGCCACGGCACCGACCGACAGGAAAGGCCCGAAGGGGATGGCGGACTTGCGGCTTCCCCCGGCGAGGAGGACGACGACGCTGACCAGGGATCCGAGCAGGAACGCCATGAACATCGCTACCAGCACGAGGCCCGGCGCGCCGAGATAGCCCAGGAAGGTCCCCAGGAGAAGACCAAGCTTCACATCGCCGCCCCCCATCCCCCGGGGGACCAAGAGCGTCACCGCAAAGAAGAACCCGGCGAAGACGGCCGCGCCCACCAGCGCCCCGGAGATCGACCTCTGGGCGTCGCCGATGATCCCAAGTCCTACGAGGACCATCCAGACCAGGACGAAACCAAGTCCAAGCAGCCAAGAGCCGGGCCGATCCTCGGAATCTTCACGAGCCGGACCTCGTCTCGGCAGGAGGATCCACAACAGTGCGCCGACGGTCGCTGCAGACGCCGCGACCACCCCCGACATCCGTCCGAAGGCGTTCTCGCTCACGGCGTCGATGAGGAGGAGTAGCGCCCCGCCCGCGAGCGCAGGAAAGACGACCCGATCGGGCAACATCCGGTGCTCGATGTCGATAACGCTGAGCATTACCAGGGCCCAGAAGAAGGCCGCGTAGACCGCTGCTTTCAAAGAGGGGCCGAACCTCAGCGCGGCGAGTGCGAACAGGATCGCGGTGAGGAGCTCGATCAAGGGGTAGCGCACCGGGATCTTGGCGCCGCAGTGTCTGCAGCGCCCCCGCTGGATCAGGTAGCTGAGGATCGGGACGTTCTCGGCCGCGGTGATCGTGTGTCCGCACGCAGGGCATTCGCTCCGCCCGTTCAGGCTGGTCCGGCGCGGAATTCGGTAAGCGGCCATCGTTGCGAAACTGCCGAAGATGAGACCCAGAAGAGCGGCAAGCGCCGCAAAGAGAGCGCTCACGTCACCGCTGGGGTCGGGGCCGGGTGTTGGGAGCGGGCGACCGCGTAGATGCCGGCGAGGATTGCTACTCCGCCCGGAAGGACGAGGGTCGACGGCACCTCTCCCAACAGGACAAAGGCCAGAAGAATGGTCATCACGGGTTCGAGCATCACGGTTACGGTCACGGTCGTTGCATCGAACGCTTCGAGCACGAAGTTGATCATGGTGTGGCCCAGAAGCTGCGGCCCCGCGATAACCCCCACCCCCGTAATCGCAAGGGCGATTCCCGCCCATCCGCGCCCACTCAGCCGGACCCCGAACAGCCCCCGGTCGGCGGTTGCGACGAATATCGGGGTGGTGGAGACCAGGAGAATCGA
>JALZIQ010000093.1 GCA_030860205.1 Actinomycetota bacterium
GTGTGACGGCGGCGAGACGACGGTCGCGGTCGTCCACTGCACCCCCGGGGGACCCGGCCCCACCGCATCCAAGGCGAAGGCCCGGCCGATCCTGTGCCCGGGCATTTCGCCCGCCCGGTGCGATGCGAGGGCAAATCGTCGGGCCCGAACCCGGCATCCCCGGGAAAGTCAGGCGCTTCCTCAGATTGGCCCTAATCTGGTATCGGCCGATCTGTCTAGGTTGGAGAGGGTCGCATGTACGACGTATTCAAGGATCAGTTGCCGGACATAGATCCGGAGGAAACCGCAGAATGGACCGAGGCGCTGGCACAGGTCATAGGCCATTCGCCCGGGCGCGCCCGTTACCTGCTGTCGCGTCTCATGCACGAGGCTCGCTGCCGCCAGGTGGGCTTGCCCTCGATGGTGTCCACCAACTACATCAACACGATCTCGCCCGAGCAGGAACCCTACTTCCCCGGCGACGAGGCCATCGAAAGGCGCATCCGTTTGATAACCCGTTGGAATGCGGCGGTGATGGTGTCTCGCGCCAACAAGCACCACGACGGGATCGGCGGCCACATCTCAACCTACGCATCGGCCGCATCGCTCTACGAGGTCGGCTTCAATCACTTCTTCCGGGGGAAAGACCATCCGGGCGGCGGGGACCAGGTCTTCATCCAGGGTCACGGCACTCCGGGCATCTATGCGCGCGCCTACTTGGAGGGTCGCATCAGCGAAGAGCGGCTCGATAGTTTCCGCCGGGAGGCGTTCGGCGACGGTCTGTCCTCCTATCCGCATCCCCGGCTCATGCCCGACTTCTGGGAGTTTCCGACCGTGTCGATGGGGCTCAGCCCTCTCAATGCGATCTATCAGGCGCGCTTTAACCGGTACCTGCAGCATCGCGGCATCAAGGACACCTCCGACCAGCGCGTGTGGGCATTCGTGGGTGATGGCGAGATGGACGAGCCAGAGTCCATGGCAGCGCTTTCGATCGCGGCGCGCGAGGGGCTCGATAATCTGACCTTCGTGGTCAACTGCAATTTGCAGCGGCTGGATGGCCCTGTGCGTGGAAACGGAAAGGTCATTCAAGAGCTCGAGTCCATCTTCAGGGGCGCCGGCTGGAACGTCATCAAAGTCATCTGGGGCCGCGAATGGGACGACTTGTTGGCGCGCGACAAAGACAGCGTGCTCGTGAACAAGATGAACACCACCCTGGACGGAGAGTTTCAGAAGCTTGCGGTTGAATCGGGCGATTATGTCAGGGAGAATTTCTTTGGCTCCGATCCGAGGCTCAAAGAGCTCAGTGCCCATTTGACCGATGAGGATCTTCGGAGATTGCGGAGGGGGGGACACGACTACCGGAAGCTGCATGCGGCCTATGCCTCGGCGGTACAGCTTGGCGACGCACCGACCGTCATCCTCGCCAAGACGGTCAAGGGGTGGGCGCTGGGGGGCGCCTTCGAAGGCCGCAACGTCACCCACCAGGTCAAGAAGCTCTCGATGGAGGAGCTGAAGGTCTTTCGCGACAGACTCGAGCTTCCCATCAAGGACGAGGAGATCCACGAGGGCGAGGCCCCCTACTACCACCCGGGCAAGGACTCTAAAGAGGTCGAGTACCTGCTGGCGCGCCGCAAGGCGCTGGGAGGTTTTCTGCCCGAGCGCAGGGTGGCCGCCTCCAAGCTCGAGCTACCGAAGGAAGATCTGTACGCAGAGTTCGCCAAGGGTTCAAAGCAGCCCGTCGCCACAACCATGGCGTTTGTTCGGTTGTTGCGAAAGCTCATGCGCGACAAGAACGTCGGCAAGCGTATCGTTCCCATTATCCCCGACGAGGCGCGCACTTTCGGGATGGAGTCGTTGTTCCCGGAATTCAAGATATATGCAGCGCACGGCCAGCTCTACGAGCCGGTCGACGCCGAGCATCTTCTGGCCTACAGGGAATCGCAGCAAGGCCAGATCATGGAGGAGGGCATCACAGAGGCCGGCTCGATGGGGACCTTCACCGCAGCGGGCACCTCTTACGCAACCCACGGCGAAACCATGATTCCGTTCTTCATCTTCTATTCGATGTTCGGCTTCCAACGTATCGGAGACCTCATTTGGTCGTTTGGAGATCAACGTGGACGCGGGTTCTTGCTTGGAGCTACGTACGGGCGCACGACGCTCAACGGAGAAGGTCTGCAACATCAGGACGGCCATTCGTTGCTGCTGGCGACGACGAACCCTGTCTGTCTCTCGTACGACCCGGCCTTTGCGTTCGAAACTGCGGCGATAGTCCGGAACGGACTCTCCAGGATGATGGACGGTGGAGAGGACATCTTCTACTACCTCACCCTCTACAACGAGGCGTACGGCCAGCCCGTGATGCCCGAGGACGTGGAAGAAGGCATTCTGCGCGGGCTGTATCTCTTCCGCAAGGCCGAGGAAGATCGCCCGCACAAGGCGCAGCTCCTTGGATCGGGGACGATCATGCAAGAGGTTTTGCGTGCACAGGAGATTCTGGCGGATCACGAGGTTGCCGCTGATGTCTGGAGCGCAACCTCCTACCAGCAGCTGCGCACCGACGCGTTGGAGGCCGAGCGTTGGAACCGGCTGCACCCCGAGGAGGCCCCGCGCGTTCCCTATGTGACGAGTTGCTTCGAAAACAAAGACGGGCCGGTGGTGGCCGCCAGCGACTCCATGAAGGCCGTTTCCGATCAGGTGGCTCGTTGGGTGCCGGCCCGCTTTCTGCCGCTCGGTACCGATGGCTATGGACGTTCGGATTCACGAGTTGCGCTGCGTCGCCATTTCGAGATCGACGCGGAGCACATTGCCGTGGCGACACTTGCGCTGCTGGCCGAGGCCGGGGACATCAAACCGGAGGTGGTGACGGAGGCGATCAAGCGCTGCGAGATCGATCCGGAGACGACCTCTCCCCTCTTCGCCTGAGCCGCCCGGCCAGAGGCTCCGGGCCGGCGAGGGCGCTCTACGAGGGAGGATGGGGCCCAAAGGCCTCCTATCTAGACAACCGCAGCGCCCGGGTGGCTCCTCGCTTTCCGTGCCCGAGCTTCTCGGCGCTCGTGTCTCGGACGGTGTCTTCGAGCCGCATCCTGCCCCGCTCGGGGAAGAGACTTCGCCGCCGGTGATAGATCCACAGGAACATGTCGCCGTCGGTGGCGCCGGGAAAGGCCTTCCCCAGCTGTTCCTGATGAATGGCGTCGATCGTGGGCAGGTAGACATGGTCGTACCAGTCGCCTGAGACCTCCTCCGGAGGCATGACCTCGCTCCGTTCCTGCACCAGGTCGTAACCGTGCGCCTTTACGAGCTCGAGGAGCTCGGCGTAGCCGTCCGGACGATCGAGCTCAATAAGCGCTTCGGGACGGGCCCGTTCGAGGCGGCTTTCCGCCATGAACAGGTTTTGCTGCTCGGCGTGGATGATCTTGCCGATATCGGCGTCCGCAGGGAGCTGGAAGCTGGTGATGAGGCGTGTGATCTCTGCGTCAATGAAGCTCATGTCGCGCTGGCGGGCGATCGCCACGCGGTGATGCCCGTCTACGACGAAGTAAGAATCGCCGAGCTGATAAACGACGATGGGTGGAAAGGCACCCTCTGGGAATACTCGCTCGACGCGCTTCCAGCGCTCGCTGACCCCGCGTCTGCGGGGGAGAAAGTTGCGATCGAAGTCCTGGGACCGCCCGGCGGTCCCCACGATCTTCTCCACCGGGATGGGTCGGACACCGACATAGGTTTGCTCGAACAGGCGCAGGCGCTCCCTTACCTCTTCGAGGGGCAGAAGCTCATTTCCTCCGCCCCTCCGGCCTTTCACCGCCCGGGCAAATCGCCTGTAGGCCTCCCTGCGCCGGGCCCTCTCGAAGGTGGACGGCTGCGGTAACGGGTGAAAGCTCATCGGCTCAGTTCTAGCAGCCGGTGCCCGACGACATTGACCACCTCGGTATTCGCCAGGCGGTGGGTCGGGGGTTTCTGGCCGTAGGGATGGATGTGCCCGTGAGCGAGCAGCTCCGGCGCCAAAGACCGGACCAACGGGTGAAAGCAGGCAAATCCCCGGTGAGCCCGATCCCCTTCGTCTCCCAGGCCCAGGGGAGGTGCGTGCGTGATCAGCAGATCGATGGGTGGTCGGTTACATGCACGCCTGAGCCGGTGTTGGACCTGGAGGCGGAGGCTCCGCCGCCGCATCTGAGCCTCGGTGTACTGGTTCGGCCCGAAGTTGTAGGCGAGGCTTCCGCCAAGGCCTGCGATCACCACGCCGGCCGATTCGACGATGCGACCGTCGGCGTTGATACATCCCGCCGGTCCTGGGGTTTCACGGTTGGCCCGATCGAAGCTGAAGGGCTGTGTAAAGGTCGCCA
>JALZIQ010000026.1 GCA_030860205.1 Actinomycetota bacterium
CTCATGGTCCATCCCGTCGTTGTGGGTAGCGGAAAGCGTCTCTTCGAGGATGGGGGAGATCAAAAAGGACTGAAGCTCGTGGATTCGAAGACCTTCAGCACGGGCGTAATCTACCTCACCTACCAGCCCGCGGGAAAGGAAGCGGAGGGATAGATGGCAACGGGACGCGTTGTCTTGGACATATCGATCTATCCCGGCGCTTGCCGCCCGACGATCCGCCGTCGAAAAGGAACAAGACCATGAACGAACTTCAGCAGCGAGTCCAGGAAGCCATCGACGAGCTCGTCGAATCCGGGGCCGAGAGGGGTCTGCAAGTCGCCGTCTACCGTCACGGCGAGCCGGTGGTCGACGCCGTCGCGGGCGTTGCCGATCATGAGACCGGACGCCTGGTCACTCCGGACACGCCGTTCTACGCCTACTCGGTCGGAAAGGGCGCTACCGCTACCGTGGCGCACGTGCTCGTAGAGCGTGGCGCGTTCGATTACGACACCCCGATCGTCGAGCTGTGGCCGGAATTCGGCGCCCATGGCAAGGAGACCGCGACCGTGCGGCACGTCCTGACGCACACGGTCGGCGTGCCCGGCATACCGGCCGACACGACGCCGGAGGATCTATGTGAGTGGCATAAGATGTGCGCCGTGATCGCCGACGCCGAGCCCTGGTGGGAACCGGGCGCCAGGACCGCGTATCATGCCTACCCGTTTGGCTACATCATCGGCGAGATCGTGCGCCGGGCCACCGGCAAGCCCATCTCGCAAGTTCTCCGGGAGGATGTCGCCGGGCCGCTCGGCATCGCCGACGAGCTGTTCTTCCGCGTACCGGAATCCGAGCTGGGCAGGCTGGCCCGGCTGGAGGACGCGGAAGGCAGCGCGGAATTTCTCGCCGCGCTGCCCGATGATTCCCCATTCTTCAAGCTGGGACCGCGGGCGGTGACCCCGACAGCCGAGTTCGGCAACCGCACAGACATACTGATGGCCGACATCCCCGCCGGCGGCAAGATGTCCGCGCGTGCGGTGGCGCGCATGTACGCCGCGCTGCTCGGCGAGGTGGACGGCGTCCGGCTCCTCTCGCCCGAGCGGCTGCGCGAAGTCTCCGCCGTGGCGTTCAGCGGCGTCGACCAGATCATGGAATTCCCGTCCACGTGGGCGCTTGGTTACTCCGTCGGCCGTCTCGGAGCCTACCCGCAAGAGACCCCGAGCGTGTTCGGAATGGGGGGCGTTGGTGGAAGCTACGCGTACGCCGACACCGCCACCGGAACCACGTTCGCGCTGACCAAGAACCGGCTCACCCCCAGTTTCCAGACAGCCGAGCGAGTCGCCGGGATCGTCACGAAGGCGGTCGCCGACAGCTAGCGCGATCGCAAACGTGACCTGCGGGCTGGTCCCCGGTCAGCCGTACCCGGGTACGAGGGAACGAGAGGCGCTGTGAGTGACACGATCAACCACGCGTGAAGCGGTGCCGCGACAGTAACCACCACACGAAAGGAAGGCGCGTCATGGAATGGAAGCTCGAGTTGGTCCCGATCCCCGTCTCCGACGTGGACCGCGCGAAGGCCTTCTACACCGAGAAGGTCGGGTTCGAGAAGGACCTCGACCACAGGAGCAGCGACGAGTTTCGAGTAGTGCAGCTCACGCCCCCCGGGTCGGCCTGCTCGATCGCGATAGGGACCGGGATCATCGACACGCCGCCGGGCTCCGTCCAGGGCCTGCAGCTGGTCGTCCCGGACATCGACGCGGCGCGCGCCGAGCTCGCCGAGCGGGGAGTCGAGGTCAGCGACGTCCAGCATTTCGACGGTCGCGACTGGAAACCCGGCGGCGGCGGAGCCTGGAACTCGTTCGTCTTCTTCAGCGATCCGGACGGTAACGGCTGGGCCTTGCAGCAGTCGCCTGGTCGCGAGTAGGCTATCGAAAGGAGAACGGACATGGGGAAAGTCGCTACGGGGCTCTCGATGTCTCTGGACGGCTTCATCGCAGGGCCGAACGATGGCCCTGGGTCACCGCTGGGTGACGGCGGTGAGCGACTCTTCGCGTGGTACTCCAGCGGCGACACCGAATACAGGCTGCCGGGTACCGAGATGGTGTTCAACGTCTCGCCGCAGAGCGCCGAGCTCCTTCGGGAGACGCACAGAACGATGGGGGCGTTTGTGACGGGTCGCAGGACGTTCGACATCACCAACGGGTGGGGTGGCAGCCCTCCCTTGGGCGTACCGACCTTCGTGGTCACCCATACCGTCTCGCAAGAATGGGTCTACGAAGGTTCGCCGTTCACGTTCGTCACCGACGGCGTCGAAAGCGCCGTCGAGCAGGCGAAAGCGGTCGCGGGCGACAAGATCATCGCTGTGGGCGCCGCCAGTATCGCGCAGCAGTGCATCAGGGCGGGGCTCCTGGACGAGATACACGTCGACCTGGCGCCCGTCCTGCTCGGGGACGGCGTTCGATTGTTCGAGGACCTGGGCACGGGGCCGATCGAGCTGGAGAGCACGAGGGTGATCGGGGGCGCCGGGGTTACGCACCTTACCTTCCGCGTCGTCAAGTAGCGACGAGAGAAGGACCCGCATGAATGGCATTACCCGGGGAGCGGGTACGAGGCGACCAGACTCGGTAACCAGGAAGGGGACAGATGAACAACGACCCTAAAGACAACTACGCTGAGGTGAACGGCCTCAGGATGTACTACGAGATCCACGGCAGCGGTAGGCCGCTGGTTGTGCTCCACGGCGCCTACATGACGATCGACGCTATGGGAGAGATCGTGCCGTCCCTCGCCGAGACCCGGCAGGTCATCGTCGCCGAGCTGCAGGGTCATGGGCGCACGGCCGACATAGATCGTCCGCTCTCCTACGAGCAGATGGCGGACGACGTCGCTGCCCTGCTGCGACACCTGGAGATCGAAGACGCCGACGTCTTCGGCTACAGTATGGGGGGCGGCGTCGCCCTTCAAGTTGCCATCAGACACCCTGAGGTCGTGCGCAAGCTGGTGGTCGCCTCGGCCTCCTACACAAGTGACGGCATGCACCCCGAGTTGCTGGAGATGATCCCGGCCCTCACACCGGAAGCCTTTGCCGGGTCCCCGATCGAAGAAGCCTATCTCCGGACTGCGCCGAACCCGGACGATTTCCCCACGCTGGTCGCCAAGCTGAAGCAACTCGACATGGAGCCCTTTGCCTGGCCGCCGGAGGACATTCGGGGGATCGCGGCGCCTACCTTGCTCATCATCGGGGATTCCGATGCCATCCGCCTCGAGCACGCCGTCGAGCTGTTCCGGCTGCTCGGCGGCGGCGTGATGGGGGACCTGGCCGGCCTCCCGAAGTCCCAACTCGCGGTGCTCCCAGGCACCACGCACTTCGTCCCCCCCAGCAGTGCGGTCTTGGACCGCGCCGATTGGCTGCTCTCGATGATCGGCGAGTTCCTCGACGCGCCCATGCCGGAGGGACAACAGGGGGAGGGCGGATGAAAAAGACCTATCACGGCAGCTGCTACTGCGGCGCGATCCGCTTCGAATGCGACCTCGATCTGGCCGAGGGCACCAGCAAGTGCAACTGCTCGATCTGCACCAAGACGAGGTTCTGGAAAGCCATCGTCAAAGCCGACGCTTTCCGACTCTTGCAGGGAGAGGACGCTCTGACGGACTACCAGTTCGGCCACAACGCCATCCACCACCTCTTCTGCAACCACTGTGGCGTGAAGCCCTTAGGCAGCGGAGAGATGGAAGCGCTCGGCGGCAAGTTCTACGCCGTCAACGTAGCTTGCCTGGACGACGCGACGGAAGAGGAACTCGCCGAGACGCCCGTCGCCTACGAAGACGGCCGGAACGATAGGTGGGATCAGACCCCCGCCGAAATGCGTTACCTCTGACCAGGCGCGAGGCCGGATGAGACAGAACGGAGGGAACAGACGATGAGCAACGGAGGATTGTCCGAGGCGCGGCTCGGCCGCATGCACGACGTCATGGCCGGGCACGTCGAGCGCGGCGACGTGCCCGGTATCGTCACGCTGGTCAGCCGG